>NZ_JAAQWY010000032.1:0-68171 GCF_012985765.1 Pseudomonas sp. WS 5071
GAGACGAAGATCCATGGCGGACACCTCTTTCCAGGACACATCACACCTCCTAAGGGGTCAATGTGTCCTATTAAAAGTGTTCGCGATGTCTCCGAACATTGTGTTCGCTATGTCCCCGGTCCATACAATCTGACGGGAGAGGGTCGGGGTGGGGGGCAAAGGGTCATGCGGTCAAAACGAATCGCCCGGCACCCGCACCCAGCCTTCCATCAGCACACGCGCACTGCGGCTCATGATGGCTTTGGTGACGGTCCATTCACCGTTGACCTGCTGCGCCTGTGCGCCGACGCGCAACGTCCCTGACGGGTGGCCAAAACGCACGGCATCACGCGTTTCGCCGCCTGCCGCCAGGTTCACCAACGTGCCGGGAATGGCGGCCGCCGTGCCAATCGCCACAGCGGCCGTGCCCATCATGGCGTGGTGCAACTTGCCCATCGACAGCGCCCGCACCAGCAAATCCACATCCTGCACCTTGACGGCCTTGCCGCTGGACGACACGTAATCCGCAGGCGCGGCTACAAACGCGACTTTAGGGGTGTGCTGGCGTTTGGCGGCCTCTTCCAGAGTACCGATCAGCCCCATGCGCAATGCGCCGTGAGCGCGAACGGTCTCGAACATGGCCAAGGCCTTGGCGTCACTGTTGATGTCGTTTTGCAGTTCGGTGCCGCTGTAACCAATGTCGCGGGCATTAACAAAAATGGTGGGAATACCCGCATTGATCATGGTCACATTCAGGGTGCCGACACCTGGAACGTCCAGTTCATCAACCACATGACCGGTAGGGAACATTGAGCCGCCGGCTCCGTCTTCATCCGCCGCCGGGTCAAGAAACTCCAGCTGCACTTCGGCCGCAGGAAACGTCACCCCATCCAGCTCAAAGTCGCCCGTTTCCTGCACCTCACCGTCCGTGATAAGGACATGGGCAATGATGGTTTTCCCGATATTGGCTTGCCAGATTCGCACCACTGCGGTGCCGTTCTGCGGAATCCGCGCCACGTCCACCAAGCCGCTGCTGATGGCAAATGAGCCGACGGCTGCAGACAGGTTGCCGCAGTTGCCGCTCCAGTCCACGAATGGCTTGTCAATGGCGACCTGACCAAACAAATAATCGACGTCGTGATCCGCACGCAAACTTCTGCTCACAATCACGGTTTTACTGGTGCTGGATGTAGCTGCGCCCATGCCGTCGATTTGCTTTTCGTACGGGTCCGGGCTCCCGATCACCCGCAGCAGCAAGGCATCACGGGCCGCGCCGGGCACCTGTGCGACCGCCGGGAGGTCGAGGAGACTGAAAAAAACACCCTTGCTGGTTCCGCCCCGCATATACGTCGCAGGGATTTTGATTTGCGCTGCATAAGCCATGACACAGTCCTGTTAAGGCCGGGGCGAGGCGCCCCGGCGCTGTGATTACGCGGAGGCCGATTCCAGGAAGTCCTGCGCGAAACGCTGCAACACGCCGCCAGCTTCGTAGATCGAGACTTCTTCGGCGGTATCCAGACGGCACGTCACCGGCACGTCGACGCGTTCGCCGTTTTTGCGGGTGATGACCAGCGTCAGCGTGGCACGCGGGGTACGTTCGCCAATCACGTCGTAAATTTCGCTGCCATCCAGTTGCAGGGTTTTGCGGTTGGTGCCCGGCAGGAACTCCAGCGGCAGGACACCCATGCCCACCAGGTTCGTGCGATGGATACGCTCGAAGCCTTCAGCGACGATGGCTTCCACACCCGCCAAACGTACGCCCTTGGCCGCCCAGTCGCGGGAAGATCCCTGCCCGTAATCGGCGCCGGCGACAATGATCAGCGGCTGCTTGCGCTCCATATAGGTCTCGATGGCTTCCCACATGCGCATCACGTTGCCTTCAGGCTCCAGTCGAGTCAGCGAGCCCTGTTTGACTTTGCCGTCCTCGATGACCATTTCATTGAACAGTTTCGGGTTGGCAAACGTCGCGCGCTGGGCAGTCAAGTGGTCGCCACGGTGAGTCGCGTAGGAATTGAAGTCAACTTCCGGCAGGCCCATTTTCGCCAGATATTCACCCGCAGCGCTGTCGAGCATGATCGCGTTGGACGGCGACAGGTGGTCAGTGGTGATGTTGTCGGGCAACACCGCCAACGGGCGCATGCCTTTGAGTGGGCGGGCACCGGCCAGTGCGCCTTCCCAGTACGGCGGGCGGCGAATGTAGGTGCTTTGCGGGCGCCAGTCGTACAGTGGCTCAACCTTCGGCCCGGTGTCTTCATGGATTGCAAACATCGGGATGTAGACCTGACGGAACTGTTCCGGTTTGACCGCCGCCTTGACCACTGCGTCGATTTCTTCGTCGCTTGGCCAGATGTCTTTGAGGCGAATTTCGTTGCCGTTGGCGTCCAGACCCAATACATCTTTCTCGATGTCAAAACGGATGGTTCCCGCTATCGCGTAGGCAACCACCAAGGGCGGCGAGGCGAGAAACGCTTGCTTGGCGTAGGGGTGAATACGCCCGTCGAAGTTACGATTACCCGACAGTACAGCCGTGGCGTACAGGTCGCGGTCGATGATTTCCTGCTGAATGTGCGGGTCCAGCGCACCCGACATGCCATTGCACGTAGTGCAGGCAAACGCCACGACACCAAAGCCCAACTGCTCCAGTTCATCGGTCAGTCCAGCTTCGTCGAGGTACAACGCAACGGTCTTCGAACCCGGCGCCAGCGAAGATTTGACCCACGGTTTGCGGGTCAGCCCCAGCCGGTTAGCGTTGCGAGCAATCAGGCCCGCTGCGATCACGTTGCGCGGGTTGCTGGTATTGGTGCAACTGGTGATGGCTGCAATGATGACCGCACCCTCCGGCATTTGCCCCGGCACATCGTCCCATTGACCGGCGATACCTTTGGCAGCCAGATCAGTGGTGGCGACCCGGGCATGCGGGTTACTCGGGCCTGCCATGTTGCGCACAACGCTGGACAGATCAAAACTCAAGCGGCGCTCATATTGCGCGTCTTTAAGGCTGTCGGCCCACAGGCCGCTGACCTTGGCGTAGTGCTCGACCAACTGCACTTGCTGGTCTTCGCGTCCGGTCAGCTTGAGGTAGTCGATGGTCTGCCGGTCAATATAGAACATCGCCGCCGTGGCGCCATATTCCGGGGCCATGTTGGAAATCGTCGCGCGGTCGCCCAGGGTCAACGCCGCAGCGCCTTCACCGAAGAACTCCAGCCAGGCGCCGACCACTTTTTGTTTGCGCAGGAACTCCGTGAGGGCCAGCACCATGTCCGTGGCCGTGATGCCTGGCTGCAACTTGCCGGTCAGCTCAACACCAACGATCTCGGGCAAGCGCATCCACGACGCACGGCCCAGCATCACGCTTTCGGCTTCCAGCCCGCCGACGCCAATGGCAATCACACCCAGCGAGTCGACATGGGGAGTATGGCTGTCGGTACCGACGCACGTATCGGGGAATGCCACGCCGTCACGCACCTGAATCACCGGCGACATTTTCTCCAGGTTGATCTGGTGCATGATGCCGTTGCCCGGCGGGATCACGTCGACGTTCTTGAAGGCTTTCTTGGTCCATTCAATGAAGTGGAAACGGTCTTCGTTACGGCGGTCTTCGATGGCGCGGTTCTTTTCGAACGCCTCGGGGTCGTAACCGCCACATTCCACTGCCAGTGAATGGTCAACGATCAGTTGGGTCGGCACCACAGGGTTCACTTGCGCCGGGTCGCCGCCTTGTTGGGCAATGGCGTCACGCAGGCCGGCAAGGTCCACCAGCGCGGTCTGTCCGAGGATGTCGTGGCACACCACCCGGGCCGGGAACCACGGGAAGTCGAGGTCACGCTTGCGTTCAATCAGCTGGCTCAGCGAAGCATTGAGGGTGGCCGGATCGCAGCGACGCACCAGGTTTTCAGCCAACACGCGCGAGGTGTACGGCAGCGTGTCATAGGCGCCGGGCTTGATCGCATCGACCGCCGCGCGGGTGTCGAAATAATCCAGCCGGGTGCCCGGAAGTGTTTTACGAAATTCAGTATTCATTGGCATGGGACTCGATCACGGTTAGGTCGGGGCCGCCACACGCGGCGCCTGCCGGGCTGGCATGGGCGGTCCTGCGGTCAGCGACGTTCGATTGGCACGAACTTGCGCTGTTCGACGCCGATGTACTCGGCGCTCGGGCGAATGATGCGGTTGTTGGCGCGCTGCTCGAACACGTGCGCGGCCCAGCCGGTCAGGCGTGAGCAGACAAAAATCGGGGTGAACAGCTTGGTCGGGATGCCCATGAAGTGATACGCCGAGGCATGGTAGAAGTCGGCATTGGGAAACAGTTTCTTTTGCTCCCACATGGTTTTGTCGATGGCTTCGGATACCGGGAACAGCACCGTGTCCCCCACTTCTTCCGCCAGTTTTTTCGACCAGTCCTTGATCACTTCATTGCGCGGATCGCTGTCCTTATAGATGGCGTGACCAAAGCCCATGATTTTGTCTTTGCGTTCGAGCATACCGAGCGTGCCTTTGATGGCTTCGTCGGCGGAACTGAAGCGCTCGATCATCTCCATGGCTGCTTCGTTCGCGCCGCCATGCAGCGGGCCACGCAACGAACCGATGGCCGCCGTGATGCACGAATACAGATCGGACAGGGTTGAGGCGCAGACGCGGGCAGTGAAGGTCGACGCGTTGAATTCGTGCTCTGCGTACAGAATCAGCGACACGTTCATCACTTTGATGTGCAAGTCGCTTGGCTTTTTATCGTGCAGCAGGTGCAGGAAATGGCCGCCAATCGAGGCTTCGTCAGTCACACAATGGATGCGCACCCCGTCGTGGCTGAAGCGATACCAGTAGCACATGATCGCCGGGAAGGCCGCCAGCAAGCGGTCGGTCTTGTCGCGCTGCTGGGAAAAGTCCTGCTCGGGTTCGAGGTTGCCGAGGAACGAGCAGCCGGTGCGCATCACATCCATCGGGTGCGCGTCAGCCGGGATACGCTCCAACACTTCCTTCAGCGCTTGCGGCAAATCGCGAAGGGCTTTGAGTTTGCTTGTGTAGGCCTCCAGCTCTGCCTCGGTAGGTAATTCGCCGTACAACAACAGGTACGCGACTTCTTCAAAGCGCGCCTGGGCGGCCAACTCACGCACGTCATAACCGCGATAGGTGAGACCGGCCCCTTCCTGACCTACGGTCGACAACGCCGTTTGCCCGGCCACCTGGCCGCGTAATCCGGCACCACTCAATACTTTTGCTTCGGCCATTGCGCTTCTCCAATCTTGAATTTGTTAGGGATTCGGCAAGAACTTATTAATTTGTTACGCCCTTGGTGCGTATCGAGCCCCGCGAGGCTCGACAGCAATCCCGGGCGTCAGGTCAATCCGGTTAGAAGCCGTCTTACTTTTTGCTGGCAAACAGCGCGTCGAGCTTCTGTTCGAACACGTGGTAGTCAATGGCGTCGTACAGCTCCATGCGGGTTTGCATGGTGTCGATCACATTCTGCTGGGTGCCGTCGCGGCGAATCGCACCGTAGACGTTTTCCGCCGCCTTGTTCATGGCGCGGAAGGCCGACAACGGGTACAGCACCAGCGACACATCGGCGTCGCGCAGTTGATCCACGGTATACAGCGGGGTGGCACCAAACTCGGTGATGTTGGCCAGAATCGGCGCTTTAACGCGACTGGCAAACAGTTTGTACATCTCCAGTTCGGTAATGGCTTCCGGGAACACCATGTCGGCGCCCGCTTCCACGCAGGCTGCAGCACGCTCCAGCGCAGACTCCAGCCCCTCGACCGCCAGCGCGTCGGTACGCGCCATGATCACAAAGCTGTCATCGGTGCGCGCATCCACAGCGGCCTTGATGCGATCGACCATCTCTTGTTGCGAGACAATTTCTTTGTTTGGGCGATGGCCGCAACGTTTGGCGCCCACCTGATCTTCGATGTGGATAGCGGCAGCGCCAAACTTGATCATCGACTTGACAGTACGCGCCACGTTGAACGCCGAAGAACCAAAACCCGTGTCGACATCCACCAGCAATGGCAGGTCGCAAACGTCCGTGATGCGACGCACATCGGTCAGTACGTCATCCAGACCGGTAATGCCCAGATCCGGCACACCCAGCGAACCCGCCGCTACCCCGCCACCGGACAAGTAGATCGCTTTGAACCCGGCGCGCTTGGCCAGCAAAGCATGGTTGGCATTGATGGCGCCCACCACTTGCAGGGGATGTTCATTGGCGACTGCATCACGGAAACGTTGGCCTGGACTGTTTTTATTGCTCATGACTCACCTCGTGGAGTGGCTGTCTGCTGGGCGCTGTCTTGATAGTGACGCGCAATATTGCGTTTGGACGCGCCAATGTGGCGACGCATCAATAACTCGGCCAGTTCGCCGTCGCGATCGGCAATGGCATCGAGAATCCGGTGGTGCTCGGCGAATGCCTGGTGCGGGCGATTCGGGGTGGTGGAAAACTGGATGCGGTACATGCGCACCAGTTGATACAGCTCACCGCAGAGCATCTGGGTCAGGGTGCGATTGCCGCTGCCCTGAATAATTTTGTAATGAAAATCGAAGTCGCCTTCTTGCTGGTAATACCCCACACCTGCCTGAAATGCTGCATCGCGCTCATGGGTTTCGAGCACACGGCGCAGTTCCGCGATGTCTTCATCGCTCATGCGTTCTGCAGCCAGACGGCAGGCCATGCCTTCAAGGGATTCGCGAATTTCGTAGAGCTCAATCAGTTCTTCATGGCTCAAGGACACAACCCGCGCGCCCACATGCGGCACCCGCACCAACAGGCGCTGACCTTCAAGACGATGGATCGCCTCGCGCAACGGCCCGCGGCTGATGCCGTAGGTGCGGGCCAGCTCCGGCTCGGAAATTTTGCTACCCGGCGCAATATCGCCTTGGACGATAGCGGCCTGAATACGCCTGAAGACGTTCTCGGACAAGGTTTCCGAGTCATCTTGAGCCAGCGCGGCACTTTCGAACGAATCCAGCATATTGTCGACACCTTGAAAATCAATAGCGTCAAAACTAGCTATTCAAGACCTTATAGTCAAAGGATAAATAAGGATTGTCGACAATCTCCGAATAAGACCTTGGTTGAATCGACAGCCACAGACCACGCGCCGAACGGCTTGGGCGCTGGCGTCATAAAACCATCATGCTAGAATGCCGACCGCATCAGCCTTGCCCTTTTGAACAGGGCAGCCGCACGAGGACGCTTGCGCTGTATTGCCAGTCGCCTTGAACTGAAGACTGCAAGAGACTGCCCCCGGATTTATGAAATTTCCCTCCTTCTTTATATGTCTTTGCCTGCTGGCGTTGCCGGGCCTGAGCCTTGGCGCCGAAAAAACCGTTTACGGCCTCAATGAATACGCCGAACTGGCAGGTATCAACCTGCAAGTGGCCGCCAAACTCGACACTGGCGCCAAAACCGCCTCACTGAGCGCCCGCGACATCAAACGCTTCAAGCGCGACGGCGAGAGCTGGGTACGCTTTTATCTGGCCATTGATGATGCCCATTCGCATCCCATCGAACGCCCGTTGGCACGGGTAAGCAAGATCAAGCGTCGCTCCGGGGATTACGACCCTGAGTCGGACAAGAACTACACATTGCGGCCGGTCATTGCCCTGGAAATTTGTATGGGCAAAGCTTTACGCACCATCGAAGTGAACTTGACCGACCGAAGTGCGTTCCAATACCCGCTGTTGATTGGCTCCGAAGCGCTCAAACGCTTTGATGCGCTGGTCGACCCTAGCCTTAAATACGCTGCTGGCAAACCTGCCTGCGCCGCCACCGCTCAAACCGCAGAGTAATTGAAATGCGCGCTCTTACCTTTCACCTGAAAGTCTTGATTACCATCCTTGTGGTGCTGGGCATTTCGATTACGGCCTACCAGATTTTCGTCATCGGCATCCCGGTGACCGAAGACGCAACGGATGACCTGTGGAACATCGACGCGAAAGTCGAATTCGTTGCCAGTTCCAAGGATCCGGTCAAGATCCAGATGTTCGTACCGCCGTTGAACCGCGACTACGTCAGCCTCAATGAAAGCTTCATCTCCAACAATTACGGGGTGAGCGTCAATCGGGTAGACGGCAATCGCAAAGTCACGTGGTCAGCCCGTCGCGTAAGCGGCAAGCAAACCCTTTACTACCGCCTGGTGTTGACCAAGCGTTACACCGGCGACAAAACCAAGGTCAAAGGCCCGGTATTCCGTGACAGCATCGCTGTCGAAGGGCCAGAAAAAATCGCCGCCGAAGCCTTGCTGGCACCGATCCGCCAGCACTCGGCCGACGTTGAAACCTTCATCAGCGAAACCATCAAGCGGGTTAACAACCCGAACGATGACAACGTGAAACTGCTGCTGGCGGGCGATCCGTCGACGCCACACAAAGCACAAATCATCGAGCTTTTGCTGTCGATTGCCCACGTACCACTGGAAAAAGTCCACACCATCCGCCTGGTAGCAGACCAGCCGCAAACCCCGGAGCTGTGGTTGCGCAGCTTCAACGGTAACGACTGGCTGTACTTCAACCCGGAAACCGGCGAACAGGGCCTGCCGTCCGACCGCCTGCTGTGGTGGACGGGCGACGAGCCGATGATTAGCGTCGATGGCGGCAAAAAAGCCAACGTAACGTTCAGCCTGAACAACAGCGAGATGAACGCCATCCGCCTGGCCAAACTGACCGACGAGAACACCGACGCCAACTTCCTCGAATATTCGCTGTACGGCCTGCCGTTACAAACCCAGCAAACGTTCATGATCATGGTGATGATCCCGATTGGCGTGCTGGTGATTCTGGTATTGCGCAACCTGATCGGCCTGCAAACCCTGGGCACATTTACCCCGGTACTGATTGCACTGGCGTTCCGCGAAACACAACTGGGGTTCGGCATCATCCTGTTTACAGTGATAACCGCGCTCGGGTTGATGTTGCGCTCGTACCTGGAACACCTGAAGCTGCAGATGCTGCCTCGCCTGTCTGTGGTACTGACATTTGTGGTGATACTGATTGCCGCCATCAGCCTGTTCAGCCACAAGCTGGGCCTTGAACGCGGACTTTCGGTCGCGTTGTTTCCGATGGTGATTCTGACCATGACTATCGAACGGCTGTCGATCACTTGGGAGGAGCGAGGCGCCGGGCATGCGATGAAGGTCGCAATCGGCACCCTGTTTGCTGCCACCTTGGCGTATCTGGTGATGAGCATTCCGGAGCTGGTGTACTTCGTGTTCACCTTCCCGGCAGTACTGCTGATTCTCGTAGGCTTCATGCTGGCCATGGGTCGCTACCGCGGCTACCGCCTGACCGAATTGGTCCGTTTCAAAGCCTTTTTGAAGGCTGACTCCTGATGTTTGGCTTCTGGAAGACCTGGAAGGCCCTGGAAACCAGGGGCATCATGGGCATCAATCGGCGCAATGCGGACTACGTACTCAAGTACAACAAACGCAGCCTGTATCCGATTGTGGATGACAAGATCATCACCAAGGAACGTGCCATCAAGGCCGGCATTCACGTGCCGGAGATGTATGGCGTGATTTCCACCGAGAAAGAAATCGAAAAGCTCGACGAGATCATCGGCGGGCGCAGCGACTTCGTGATCAAGCCTGCGCAAGGCGCAGGCGGTGATGGCATCTTGGTGATCGCCGACCGTTTCGAAGACCGCTTTCGCACCGTTTCGGGCAAGATCATCAGCCATGAAGAAATTGAGCATCAGATCTCCAGCATCCTGACAGGGCTGTATTCCTTGGGTGGGCACCGCGACCGCGCCCTGATCGAATACCGCGTCACCCCCGACCAGATCTTCAAAAGCATCAGCTACGAAGGCGTACCGGACATCCGCATCATTGTGCTGATGGGCTACCCGGTAATGGCGATGCTGCGTTTGCCGACCCGTCAATCCGGTGGCAAAGCCAACCTCCACCAAGGCGCCATCGGCGTCGGTGTTGACCTCGCAACCGGCCTGACCTTGCGCGGCACCTGGCTGAACAACATCATCAGTAAACACCCCGACACCACCAACGCGGTGGACGGCGTACAACTGCCTTATTGGGATGGCTTCATGAAGCTGGCCGCCGGTTGCTATGAGCTGTGCGGACTGGGCTACATCGGTGTGGACATGGTGCTGGACCAGGATAAAGGCCCGCTGATTCTGGAACTCAATGCCCGCCCGGGCCTGAACATCCAGATCGCCAACGACTGCGGCCTGACACTGCGCACCCACGCAGTCGAGGCCCACGTTGAAGCCCTGGCAGCCAAAGGCATCAAGGAAACCGTTGAAGAGCGGGTCCGTTTTGCTCAGGAAATGTTCGGGCACATCCCCCCTAACACCTGACCAGCAGGAGCGAGCGGGCCACGCAAGACACGCTCGCTCCTGAACGGTTTCATGGATTTACCCACCGACACAGGCCTACAATCCCCTCCCCGTTTCGATGGCTGATTTGCTGCGCATGTTGACCTGCTCCGTTCATCCACTGCCTTACCTCGCCAACCCGGCCGATTACTTTACTGCCATACGCCACGCTCCCGGCGCGGTCTTGCTGGACAGTGGACGACCCGACGCCGAGCGTGGCCGTTACGACATCATGAGTGCCTGGCCCCTTCACACACTGCAACGTCAGCCAGAGGAATCAGGCCGCGCATTTTTACAACGTTTGCGCGGCCAGTTGTGCCAACTGGGCGAGGCGCAGCTCCCGCCCGAGTACGAACTGCCGTTCGCGGGCGGTCTCATCGGCTACTTGAGTTACGACTTCGGGCGTCAACTCGAACAGCTTCCGGCGCTGGCTCAGGACGACCTGCAGCTACCGGATGCGCGCTTGGGCCTGTACCCGTGGGCACTGATAAGCGACCACCGGCACGCAACCAGCCAATTGGTTTTTCATCCCGCGCTGGAGGCCAGTGAACGCAAACGCCTGATTGAGCAGTTCAGCGTGCTTCAACGCCCGTTGGAAGTACCTTTCCGCCTGAAACAACCGATGCGGCCGGACATCAGCACTCAGCAGTACGCGCACGCCCTTGCTCAAGTGCATCAATACATTCAGTCCGGCGACTGCTATCAGGTCAATTACACCCAACGCTTCAGCGCCGACTGCCAAGGCGACGCATGGACGGCGTATTGCGCTCTGCGCGCGGCGTGCCCGACACCCTTTTCCGGCTTTATGCAATTACCCGCGCATGGCGCAATTGTCAGCCTGTCGCCGGAACGCTTTGTACGGGTCAGCAACCTGCAGGTCGAAACCCGTCCGATCAAAGGCACCCGCCCACGCGGCAAGAACGCCGCGCAAGATACGGCCAACGCCGCCGAACTGCTTGCCAGCGCTAAAGATCGCGCTGAAAACCTGATGATTGTCGACCTGCTGCGCAACGACCTCGGGCGCACCTGCCGCACAGGTTCGGTCCGCGTGCCGGAGCTGTTCAATCTCGAAAGTTACCCCAACGTCCATCACTTGGTGAGCAGTGTCACGGGCGAGCTGGCTGCGGATAAAGACGCGCTGGACCTGATCGGCGACAGCTTTCCGGGCGGCTCGATCACCGGCGCACCCAAGATCCGCGCCATGCAAATCATCGACGAGCTGGAGCCCACCCGTCGCAGTATTTATTGCGGCTCGTTGCTTTACCTCGACGTACGCGGCGAGATGGACAGCTCCATCGCCATTCGCACGCTGCTGATCAAGGACGGTCGCGTGAGCTGCTGGGGGGGAGGAGGTATTGTCGCGGACTCGGACTGGGAAGCCGAATATCAAGAGTCCATCACTAAAGTGAAAGTGTTGCTCGACACGCTGCAAGCCCTGTAACACACCGTATTTGCTAACATCGCGCCACTAGAGAGCGCCCAGCGCCATTGACTGTAGGAAGCCGCCTGATGAGCCACCCGTTCGACGTCGCGGAACTCGCCGCGACATACGCCAGCAAATCCCCGCAAGACATTCTCAAACTCGCCTTTCAGCATTTTGGCGACGAACTCTGGATTTCATTCAGCGGCGCCGAAGACGTGGTGCTGGTGGACATGGCCTGGAAACTCAACAAAAACGTTAAAGTGTTCAGCCTCGACACCGGACGCCTGCACCCCGAAACCTATCGTTTCATTGAGCAGGTCCGCGAACACTACAACCTGCAGATCGAGCTGATTTCGCCAGATCAACGCCTACTGGAGCCATTCGTCAAAGAAAAAGGCTTGTTCAGCTTCTATAAAGACGGCCACGGTGAATGCTGCGGCGTGCGCAAAATCGAACCGCTGCGCCGCAAGCTGGCTGGCGTCAAAGCGTGGGCGACCGGCCAGCGGCGCGATCAAAGCCCGGGCACTCGCAGTCAGGTCGCCGCACTGGAAATCGACGGCGCCTTCTCGACCCCGGAGCGCCCGCTGTACAAATTCAACCCGTTGGCGCAAATGACCAGCGAGGAAGTCTGGGGTTACATCCGCATGTTGGAGCTGCCCTATAACAGCCTGCACGAACGAGGCTTTATCAGCATCGGTTGCGAGCCCTGCACCCGTCCAGTCCTGCCTAACCAGCACGAGCGCGAAGGCCGCTGGTGGTGGGAAGAAGCTACGCAAAAGGAATGTGGCCTGCATGCTGGCAATTTGATCGCCAAACACTGACCTTAAAACCCTCAGTCCTGTGCAACTGCCGCAGGACTGCGTGAGATTAAGCAGGCGCGCAGCGATTCAATTACCTCTACGCCAACGCAGAAACTCTGGCAGCAAACCACAAAACACACGCGCACAAAAAAGCCTGCACATGGCAGGCTATTTGTGGATCACAAGCGTTCAAGGGGCTTGTGTTCCGAATATGGCGCAGCGGACGGGACTCGAACCCGCGACCCCCGGCGTGACAGGCCGGTATTCTAACCGACTGAACTACCGCTGCGCGTAACATTGAAAGCGAATGGTGGGTGATGACGGGATCGAACCGCCGACCCTCTGCTTGTAAGGCAGATGCTCTCCCAGCTGAGCTAATCACCCTTTCACTCTCATTGCGGGACACATTCTCTCACACTTATTGTGTAAGTGGTTGTTTTTATTCAAGTTTTTTAAAACTTGCTTCAAACGACCTTTTCCTGCGCCCTGCTCTTTGATTCTCCAGCAAGCTGTTGAATCCAAGACTTTCAAGAAAAGCCCAGCACTTAGCGGGGCTTCCCCAGACCACAAGCGTTCAAGGGGCTTGTGATCGAAATATGGCGCAGCGGACGGGACTCGAACCCGCGACCCCCGGCGTGACAGGCCGGTATTCTAACCGACTGAACTACCGCTGCGCGTAACACTGCAAGTGAATGGTGGGTGATGACGGGATCGAACCGCCGACCCTCTGCTTGTAAGGCAGATGCTCTCCCAGCTGAGCTAATCACCCTTTCACTCTCGGTGTGGCGCGCATTCTACGGAGCGACCTGAAGTCTGGCAAGCACTTTTTAAAATAATTTTCTTATGCATGACAAAGGCTTAGCGCAGGGTTGGCCTATGCGCCCATGAGGCGAATAATGCCGTCTTTGTATAAAGGAGTGATTCACCCCATGTGGTTCAAAAACCTGCTTATCTATCGCCTGACCCAAGATCTGCCTTTTGATGCGCAGGTGCTGGAAACTGCACTGGCCACCAAACTGGCCCGCGCCTGTTCAAGTCAGGAATTAGCCACTTACGGTTTCGTCGCCCCTTTTGGCAAAGGCGAAGATGCTCCACTGGTTCACGTCAGCCAGGACTTCCTGCTGATCGCTGCCCGCAAAGAAGAGCGCATCCTGCCCGGCAGCGTTGTGCGTGACGCACTCAAGGAAAAGGTCGAAGAGATCGAAGCCGAGCAAATGCGCAAGGTCTACAAAAAGGAACGCGACCAGCTCAAGGACGAAATCATCCAGGCCTTCTTGCCGCGTGCCTTTATTCGTCGCTCAGCCACCTTCGCCGCCATCGCACCTAAACAGGGTCTGATTTTGGTTAACGCCTCCAGCCCTAAACGCGCCGAAGACTTGCTCTCCACCTTGCGTGAAGTTGTGGGTTCGCTGCCGGTGCGTCCATTGGCCGTCAAAGTAGCGCCAAGTGCGACCATGACCGAATGGGTTAAGACCCAAAAAGCTGCCGAACACTTCTTTGTCCTCGACGAATGCGAGCTGCGCGACACCCATGAAGACGGCGGCATCATTCGCTGCAAGCGTCAGGACCTGACCAGCGACGAAATTCAGTTGCACCTGAGCACTGGCAAAGTCGTGACGCAGCTGTCATTGGCCTGGCAGGACAAACTGTCGTTCGTACTGGACGACAAACTGGTGGTCAAACGCCTGAAGTTTGAAGACCTGCTGCAAGACGAAGCCGAACAGAACGGCGGCGATGACGACTTGGGCCAGCAAGACGCCAGCTTTACCTTGATGATGCTGACATTTGGTGAGTTCTTGCCCCAGTTGTTTGAAGCGCTGGGCGGCGAAGAGATTCCGCAAGGTATCGAGTAACGTGGGTTAAGGAAGCATGTCCGGCAGATGATGCAACTTCGACTGTCGGCTGCTTCCTCTATAGAAAGCGCGACGATCAATGATCGCGCACGAAAAATCACAGTTGCCTGCCAGATTAATCATGGGCAATATACTGCGCACAGCGAGGACGACCTCGCGACTCATCGAGTGACTTTCTGGGGACGACCCCATCAATTGATGGAGGCAACCATGTCCTGGATTATTCTGTTTTTCGCTGGCCTGTTTGAAGTCGGCTGGGCGGTCGGCCTGAAATACACTGACGGCTTCAGCCGCCCACTCCCCACGGCATTAACAGTCGCCGCCATGGCGGTAAGCCTCGGCTTGCTGGGCCTTGCAATGAAGGAACTGCCATTGGGCACGGCTTACGCCATCTGGACAGGTGTGGGCGCAGTGGGCACGGTCATCGCCGGGATCATTCTGTTTGGCGAATCCATGGCCTTGTTCCGCTTGGCCAGCGTGGCGCTGATCATTGCCGGGCTGATTGGTCTGAAAATCAGCGCCTGACCCCTCACTCGCCAGCGACTACAGAAATGCCCACTCTGTAGTCACTGGCCAGGCCGGGGCAGCCCTCAGGCCTCCGTCCCCGTTCACACTGGCGAGCAAAACCCGCCAAAAAAGGTCTAGAGGCTCTGCCCCCTTAGCGCGGTCACCCGCTCACGCAGCACTTTTTGCGTAGCCTCACTTGCCGCTATTGGCTCGCCTGCTACCAGCGTCACCCGCGACCACAGCCTGCGCAAAAACCCTTTATTCGGATCGCGACTGAAGAAGCTGCCCCATAACCCTTGCAACGCCATCGGAATCACCGGCACCGGCGTTTGTTCCAGAATCCGTGTGACGCCTGCCTTGAATTCGTTGATCTGGCCATCCGTGGTGAGCTTGCCCTCCGGAAAAATACACACCAGCTCGCCGTCGTTCAGGTATTCGGCAATTTTCTTGAAAGCCCGCTCGTAGATCGCTTCATCTTCTGCGCGCCCGGCAATAGGAATCGTCCCTGCGGTACGGAAGATAAAGTTGAGCACCGGTAAATTGTAGATTTTGTAATACATCACAAATCGAATCGGCCGACGCACTGCTCCACCTATCAGCAACGCATCCACAAACGACACGTGATTGCACACCAGCAATGCCGCGCCCTCGTCGGGGATTGCTTGCAGGTTTTTATGCTGCACCCGGTACATGGAGTGGCTCAGCAGCCAGATCATGAAGCGCATGCTGAATTCGGGAACAATCTTGAAGATGTAAGTATTGACCGCGATGTTCAGCAGCGAGACCACAAGGAACAGTTCAGGAATCGTCAGTTTCGCTACGCTGAGCAACAGGATGGTGACGATGGCTGAGACCACCATAAAGAGCGCATTCAGGATGTTGTTGGCAGCAATCACCCGCGCACGCTCGTTTTCCGCAGTACGAGACTGGATCAATGCATACAACGGAACGATGTAAAAACCCCCAAACACGCCCAGACCAAGAATATCGAACAGCACCCACCACGCTTGACTGAAGCCCAATACGTCCAGCCAGTCATTCGGCTGAAGGGGTGACGGCATCTGCCCGGAATGCCACCACAGCAACAGGCCAAACACCGTCAGGCCAAAAGAACCGAATGGCACCAGACCGATTTCAACTTTGCGCCCCGACAGTTTTTCGCACAGCATCGACCCCAACGCGATCCCCACCGAGAACACCGTCAGGATCAACGTCACCACGGTTTCATCGCCATACAGCCATTCTTTGGCGTAGGCCGGAATTTGTGTCAGGTAAATCGCACCGACAAACCAGAACCACGAATTGCCCACGACAGAACGCGACACTGCAGGCGTCTGGTTCAGACCCATTTTCAACGTGGCCCAGGACTCGCTGAAAATGTTCCAGTTCAGGCGTAAATCAGGTGTATCGGCCGGTGCGCTCGGGATGGCCCGGCTGGCCAGATACCCGAGCGCCGCCACGCAGACGATCACCACCGACACCACCACGGCGTAATTGCTCGACGACAGCATGATCCCCGCACCGATGGTCCCGGCCAGAATCGACAGGAAAGTCCCCATTTCTACCAGACCGTTGCCCCCGACCAACTCATCCTCATGCAATGTTTGCGGCAGGATTGAGTACTTGACCGGGCCGAACAACGCCGAATGGGTACCCATCGCAAACAGGGCGACCAGCATCAGTGCCAAATGATCGAATGCAAATCCTGCGGCACCGACAAGCATGATCGCGATTTCGCCAAGTTTGATCAGACGGATCAGTCGATCCTTGTCGAACTTCTCGCCAAACTGACCCGCCAGGGCAGAAAACAAAAAGAAGGGAACGATAAACAGCAGCGCACACAGATTGACCCAAATCCCCCGGTCCCCCTCAATGGCGAGCTTATAAAGGATGGCCAGAATCAACGATTGTTTGAACAGGTTGTCGTTGAGGGCGCCCAGCGACTGGGTCACAAAGAAGGGCAGGAAGCGTCGCTTCCTTAGCAAGCTGAACTGCGAGGGGTGACTCATCATCCATGTTCTCAAGTTGCGCCAGAGGCTTTCTCATTGGAGTGCTCTTGTAACACCCGAGGCACAACCTTGCCTCAGGTTATGTAGCTGATGCCACCCATCTAGGCGCATTCGTACAAAACCTGAGGCAAGCTCCTACTTGTTCAAGCCCGCGATGCAAGGCGAAACAAACAACTCGCCCCGGTAAGCGCCGATCAAGGTTTTACGCCCCACGATCAGCCACATCATCACCAGCAAAGCCACCAGCGCACAGCCCGCAATATCGAAGAAAGTCAGGTGCAGCACACTGCCCAGGCGCAAGGTGGCCAGCGAATACACACCCAGCGGGAACGTGAACCCCCACCACCCCAGATTGAACGGAATGCCTGAGCGGTAGTAGCGATGGGTAATCAGTATCGCCATCACAATCCACCACAACCCGAAGCCCCACAGCGCAACCCCTGCAATCAGGCCCATTCCGTTGGCCACTTCACCGATACCGGCAAAACCATTGGCCGCAAAGATCGCGGGCGAATTCGCCCCCAGTAGCAACAAGCCAAGCGCTCCAGTACCAATCGGCCCCAATGCCAGCCAACTCGACGCCGCCATGCTTTCGTGAGGCAATTTATGCAACGCCATGCGCAGCATCAGGATGGTCAGGATGCTGAACGCCAGCGGCACCGAAAATGCCCACAGCACGTAGCTGGTGATTAGCACATGGAACTGCGCCAGCGAATCCGTCAGGTGCGGAGCCAACTGGCCACCACTGGCAGCCGCCACTTCAGCCGCCACTACCGGCAACAACCAGACAGCAGTCATCTGGTCAATACTGTGCTCCTGACGGGTGAACATCATGTAAGGAATCAGCACGCCAAACGCCAGCGACATGGCCACGTCCAGCCACCATAACACCTCGGCCACTTGCACCATGCCACTGCCCCAGCGGGCGACACCGAACAGTAGAAAACCATTGATGATGGTCGCCAATCCCATGGGAATGGTGCCAAAAAACATCGAGACGGTAGAGTGGCCAAAAATCCGCCGCGCCTCATCGAAATACAGCACCCAACGAGCGCCATAGAGCACGCTGAATAAAATGAACAAGCCAATATTGAACAGCCACAACCCTTCCGCGAGGGCGTACACGCCCGGAATGTCTACGGGCAACGAAGCCAGCGCCAGCGCCAGCACCCCGGTCCCCATGGTGGCTGCAAACCAGTTAGGGGTGAACTGACGGATCACCTCACGCGGGTGTTGCAGTGTGCTTAAGGGTCTTAAAGTGGTTTTGGTCATGTTAAGGCAAGTCATGGGTTCCTCCTGATCCTCGTGCGAGGTAATACAAGAGTAGAACTGAATCAAATATCTATATAACGGGTAATTTCTCTAACTGTTATCGACTTTACAGATAAGGACTGTTTTAACCGATTTCAAGCACTGCGACGGTTGGCCGCGTTGCGACCATCGTCGACACTGACGGCGCCCAAACATCATGCGAAACTAGCCAGCAGCAGCCGGATTGCTGCAGCCTTATACCTCCAGGAGTCACCATGTCGTTGTCCAGCGGGCTGATCGCCGCCGTTGCCCTGGCCTATATGGCCGTCATGTTCGCCATTGCCTTTTATGGTGACCGGCGCAGCACCCCGCTGCCGCCACGGGTTCGCGCATGGGTCTATAGCTTGTCGCTGGCGGTGTACTGCACCAGCTGGACATTCTTTGGCGCTGTTGGCCAGGCCGCCGAGCAGCTGTGGTCCTTTTTGCCCATTTACTTGGGCCCGGTGCTGTTGTTGGTGTTTGCACCCTGGGTGCTGCAAAAAATGGTGATGATCAGCAAACAGGAGAACATCACCTCCATTGCCGACTTCATCGCCGCGCGGTACGGCAAATCCCAGTCGCTGGCAATTGTCGTGGCGCTGATCTGTCTGGTGGGCGTATTGCCTTATATCGCCTTGCAACTTAAAGGCATCGTACTCGGCGTGAACCTGTTGATCGGTGCAGGTGCCGATGCAACCGGCACTCGCGCGCAAGACACAGCCCTGATTGTGTCTCTGGTACTGGCGCTGTTTACCATCGTCTTCGGCACCCGCAACCTTGACTCCACCGAGCACCACCGCGGCATGGTGCTGGCAATTGCTTTCGAGTCGCTGGTCAAGCTGTTCGCGTTTCTCGCTGTGGGTGCGTTCGTAACCTTCGGCCTGTATGACGGCTTTGACGACTTGTTCAATCAGGCGATGCTCGCACCGCGCCTGGAGCAATACTGGAAAGAGACCGTCAATTGGCCCTCGATGGTGGTGCAAACCGGCGTGGCCATGATGGCCATCATTTGTTTACCTCGCCAATTCCACGTGACCGTGGTCGAAAACATCGAGCCACAGGATTTACGGCTGGCGAAATGGGTGTTCCCGGCCTATTTGATCCTGGCTGCACTGTTTGTCGTCCCGATCGCGCTGGCCGGGCAAATGATGTTGCCCAGCTCAGTCCTGCCAGACTCCTTCGTGATCAGCCTGCCACTGGCGCAAGCCCACCCGGCACTGGCTTTGCTGGCCTTTATCGGTGGCGCATCTGCGGCCACCGGCATGGTGATTGTGGCCAGCGTAGCCCTGTCGACCATGGTCTCCAACGACATGCTGTTGCCTTGGTTGTTACGGCACAAAAACGCCGAGCGCCCCTTTGAAGTGTTCCGCTACTGGATGCTGTCGGTGCGCCGCGTATCGATTGTGGTCATCTTGCTGCTGGCTTACGTCAGCTATCGCCTGCTGGGCTCAACAGCCAGCCTGGCCACCATTGGGCAGATTTCTTTCGCCGCCGTGACGCAATTGGCACCCGCCATGATCGGTGCGCTGTACTGGAAACAAGCCAACCGTCGCGGCGTTTTCGCCGGTTTGGCCACGGGTACCTTTATCTGGTTTTACACACTGGTGTTGCCCCTGATAGCTCACAGCCTTGGCTGGCACTTGAGCCACTTCCCGGGTTTGGCCTGGCTGCATGGCAACCCGCTGGGGTTGCCTATTACACCTCTGACACAAGGCGTCGTGCTGTCATTGGCCGGCAACTTCACCGTCTTTGCGTGGGTCTCGGTGCTGTCGCGCACCCGTGTCTCGGAACACTGGCAAGCAGGACGATTCATCGGCCAGGAAATCAGCCACCCCAATGGCCGCTCCATGCTGGCTGTACAGATCAATGACCTGTTAACGCTGGCCGCACGTTTTGTCGGCGAAGAACGCGCGCGCCAGAGCTTTATCCGTTTCGCTTACCGTCAGGGCAAAGGCTTCAACCCGAACCAGAATGCCGATGGCGAATGGATCGCCCACACAGAGCGCTTGCTGGCAGGCGTGCTCGGTGCGTCCTCGACCCGGGCAGTGGTGAAAGCTGCCATCGAAGGCCGGGAAATGCAGCTCGAAGACGTCGTACGCATTGCCGACGAAGCGTCAGAAGTGTTGCAGTTCAACCGCGCCCTCCTGCAAGGCGCGATTGAGAACATCACCCAAGGCATCAGCGTGGTCGACCAGTCCTTGCGGCTCGTGGCCTGGAACCGCCGATATCTTGAGCTGTTCGACTACCCTGATGGCTTGATCAGCGTTGGCCGGCCGATTGCCGACATCATCCGCCACAATGCCGAGCGTGGCCTGTGCGGTCCCGGCGAAGCCGAGGTGCATGTGGCCCGTCGCCTGCACTGGATGCGTCAGGGGCGCGCCCACACCTCGGAACGGCTGTTCCCCAATGGGCGCGTGATTGAGCTGATCGGCAATCCGATGCCGGGCGGCGGGTTTGTCATGAGTTTTACCGACATTACTGCCTTCCGCGAAGCAGAGCAGGCACTGACAGAGGCCAACGAAGGCCTGGAGCAACGGGTGGCCGAGCGCACCCGCGAACTGTCCGAGCTGAACAAGGCTCTGATCGAAGCCAAGGGCGTCGCAGAAGCCGCCAACCAATCGAAAACCCGTTTTCTGGCTGCTGTCAGCCATGACTTGATGCAGCCCATGAATGCAGCTCGGTTGTTCTCCTCCGCCCTTTCCCACCAGGAGGAAGGACTTAGCCCGGAGGCACAAAAGCTGGTGCAACATCTGGACAGCTCGTTACGTTCTGCCGAAGACCTGATCAGCGACTTGCTGGATATTTCCCGGCTCGAAAACGGAAAATTCACGCCTGACATCAAGCCGTTTGCCCTGAATGAGCTGTTTGACACGCTGGGCAATGAGTTCAAGGCACAGGCCCAAGAGCAAGGGCTGACCTTCCGTGTCCGCGGCAGTCGATTGCGGGTGAGCAGTGATATCAAACTGCTGCGCCGGATCTTGCAGAACTTCCTGACCAACGCATTTCGCTATGCCAAAGGACCGGTTCTTCTAGGGGTGCGCCGTCGTGGCAACGCGTTGTGCCTCGAAGTGTGGGACCGCGGCCCAGGCATTCCAGAGGACAAGTTGCAGGTCATTTTTGAGGAATTCAAACGCTTGGACAGCCATCAGACCCGCGCTGAAAAGGGCTTGGGGCTAGGGCTGGCGATTGCTGACGGTTTGTGCCGCGTGCTGGGACACACCCTGCAAGTTCGCTCATGGCCTGGTAAAGGCAGCGTATTCAGCGTCAGCGTGCCTTTGGCACAGAGTCAGGTTGCCCCACAACCGGTCGTCGCAGAGCAAAATGGTCAACCCGTAACTGGCGCGCAAGTGCTGTGTATCGATAACGAAGACAGCATTCTGATCGGTATGCAAAGCCTGTTGACCCGCTGGGGATGCCGCGTCTGGACGGCGCGCAATCGCGAAGAATGTGCGGCCCTGCTCAATGAAGGGGTACGCCCGCAACTGGTATTGGTGGATTACCACCTGGATAACGGCGAAGTCGGCACCGAGCTGATGCGTTGGCTACGGGCTGAACTGGGCGAGCCGGTGCCGGGCGTGGTCATCAGTGCAGACGGACGCCCGGAGATGATTGCACAGGTGCATGCGGCGGGTCTGGAATATCTTGCCAAACCGGTGAAGCCCGCCGTACTGCGGGCACTGGTTAGCCGCCACGTCCCGCTTTAACAGCGCCTGGCCGCCATTCACTCAGTCCGCTGCACGTCACTCTGCGGGGTGCGCCACACCGTCCACGTCGGTCATGGCGCGCTCCAGCAGATCCGGCGGCAAGCTTTTACTGGCTCGCGCACCCAACAACTTAAGCTGCTCGCTGCGGCTCACCAAGTTACCGCGCCCGTCCGTCAACTTGTTGCGCGCGGCAGCATAGGCTTTGTCCAATTGCTGCAAGCGATTGCCAACCTCATCCAGGTCTTGAATAAAGAGCACGAACTTGTCGTACAGCCACCCGGCACGCTCAGCAATTTCGCGCGCGTTTTGGCTTTGACGCTCTTGCTTCCACAAACTGTCGATCACCCGCAACGTAGCTAACAAGGTTGTGGGGCTGACAATCACAATGTTGCGGTCGAACGCTTCCTGAAACAGATTGGGCTCGGCCTGCAATGCAGCTGAAAAGGCCGCCTCAATGGGCACGAACAACAAAACGAAGTCCAGGCTGTGCAAGCCTTCCAGACGCTTATAGTCCTTGCCAGCCAGGCCCTTGACGTGATTACGCAACGACAACACATGCTGCTTGAGTGCCGCCTGCCCGATCACCTGATCATCCGCTGCAACAAACTGCTGATAGGCAGTCAAACTGACCTTGGAATCGACCACTACCTGCTTGTCGCCCGGCAACATGATCAGCACGTCCGGCTGGAAGCGTTCGCCATCCGGGCCCTTGAGGCTGACCTGGGTCTGATATTCACGCCCCTTCTCCAGCCCGGCATGTTCCAGTACCCGTTCCAGAATCAACTCACCCCAGTTGCCTTGGGTTTTCTGCCCCTTAAGCGCCCGCGTGAGGTTAGTGGCCTCCTCACTCAAGCGCAGGTTGAGTTGCTGAAGTCGCTCAAGTTCTTTGCCAAGAGAGAAACGCTCGCGGGCTTCCTGCTGATAGCTTTCCTCGACGCGCTTTTCGAACGACTGAATGCGTTCTTTAAGCGGGTCCAGCAACTGCCCCAGTCGCTCATTGCTGGTCTGCGCAAACCGCTGCTCGCGCTCATCGAATATTTTGCCGGCCAACTCTGCAAACTGCGCCCGTAGCTCATCACGAGAACCTTGCAGGTCGTTGAGTCGTTGTTGGTGGTTTTCTTGCTGCTCGCGTAACTCTGCCGCTTGTGCGGCGCACTGGGCATCAAGCCTGCGCAATTCAGTTTCTTTCTGAGCCCGCTCCAGGCTCCAGCCATGGGCAGCATCCCGGGCGTTGTCGCGCTCGACCTGCAACAACTCGACTTCGCGGCTCAGGGCCGCCAGCTCTGCCTGCTTGGCGGCGTTGGCCTGTCCCAGATCACTGATCTCGTCACGGCCAGCATCGAGTTGTGCATTGAGACCTTCCTGTGCCAACTGCGCCATATTCAAGCGCTCTTCCAGCAGGGCCAGTTCTGCGTTATGCCCGCTGACCCGACGCTGCAACTGCCAGATAAAAGCCAACAACGGCACACCTGCTACCACCAGGCCCAGCAGAATGCTGTTCAAGTCCAGGGCCATAACCCCTCCGCACAAGGTAAAAGAGCAAGGTTAACCAAGCTGCAGAGTCGAAGACAGCTCAGTCTTCGATCTTGTTGAGTTCTTGCTGGGCTGCCTCATCGCCTGCGCGCGCAGCATTACGTAACAAGGCATGACCAATGCGTTGGTCCCGCTTGCTGCCACAATCGCGGCACATCAGTTGCCCGAGACGACTTTGCGCCAGCACCACACCCTGGCGGGCAGGTTGCTTGAGCAGATGACCGGCCACATGCTTGATGCTCGGATTAGTCCCCAGCCGCGGGTTGTCCAACAGCCAGATGGCTACACGCAAAGAAAACCGCCTTGGTGCCTCGGCAGGTGATCCGGAGGGAGTAACAGAGGAAGAGTTTGTGCGAAACTTCATAGAACACTGTGGGGCAGAACAGAAGGCGCGCCACTCTACTCCTTTTTTCGTTTGGGTAAAGTCGAAAAAGGTCTACAACCCCGAGCTAGAGCAACGGAGTGGGACAATCCACAGATCCTGTGGATAAGTCAGTGGACAACCCCCTTTTGCCCCCGTCAAACCCCCACAGGGCGGGGGTCGGGGTCAAACTGACGATTTTTTCACCAATTAAAAAAAACGATGTTTTTCATTGACTTAAATTTGCGAAACAGGCTAAGCGCCTGCGTGGCTTCCTGCCTGCAGTGCGTTTATATGACGCACTGCAAATGTGCACAAGTTCACACTCAGCAGCAGGAATGGACTCAAAACGTACTGAAATCTGTAGGACTGCGACCCCACTGGGTTCGTCATTCAAAGGCGTGCGCTAACCCTTGTACCCCTGCCCTATCGAGTGGCATTTTGACAAAAACCGACTAACGGCTCACGGCCGCACTTCAGCAGGTACAGAAAGTATTTTGGCTAGCACAGTTGCGTTTATTTTTTCAAGCCGTTAGTATCCGCAGCGTTAGTACCAAGCTGAAAGTCAATTCGGGCCGAACAAATCCCCCAGCCACCTTCCCTAAAGAGAAGCCACGCTGATACACACGGGATCGACCCCCTCGATGGTTTCCAGGTAAATCTTGCGACGATACGGCCTTTGAACAAACACAAAGGGTATCGCCAAGCGCTTTTACTCTGACAGAACCAACCTGCCAATTGATCAGGATCTTCACCCCGAGCACGGAACCTTAGCTCTTGTTGTGATTGCCTGCCCTCCTAAGTACCTACCTGCCAGCCCAAGCGCCACATACTTAAATGCGCTCCAACTGGCGGCTTTGTTCCAGTCAGGTTCTTCGTCACGCCAAAGATGGCTCGACGTCACTGGAACGTTTTAACGTTGCACGGATCATATCCGTGTCATTTGCAGGAACACCTAATAACTATGTCTACTCAAATCCATACTCAGGATGCCATTCGCACCCTAACCAACGCCTTCGCTCCTATGAACTGCCTGATTATGGCCGCTCGCAAAGGCTGCTTTAGCTTCACACTGGTCAACGAACACGGCATCGCACGTCACAGCGAACGCCTGTACCCGGATCAATATTCCAGCGCAGAACCCCTGCAAGCTGTGATTGACCGGACCCGTCAGGCATTGATCGCCTGACAACGCGCCCAGCGTCTATACAACAAGCCCTGCTCCAATAGTGGGGCTTTTTGTTGTCTTGAATTTAAGAAATATGCCGCATTATTTAATTACTTGCGGGTATATAGCTACAGCCTAGATGCTGCAAATGTTTTAAAAACAGTCCGTTACAGCAAAGATATGACACTACACTTCAACTCAAGCGGTTCATTCCGCTTCCGGCGAACCCTACCGACTCATCGCTGCCAAGCGCCTGGGTGTAGCCGGCCAATTTCAGGCTTCGAGGTTGCCATGGGTATTGCTGCCAGGGAGTTGAGACTTTACGTGATCCGGCCAACGCTTCTTTATTTAGGCATGAACAATCCTGATGCAGAGGCGTTGTTGCTGGGCATTGCTGCAAGTCAGTCCAACTTGGGCTCCGCACTCCACGACCGACGCGGGCATGGTCTTTACAGTATTCGTGAACCTCGACACGCCGCGCTGTGGGATGACTACCTCGCACATGACCCGGATCTGGCAAGCCTTGTAAGAGGGCTCGCCAGTCAACACGCTTTTTTATGCAGTCCTCACCTCGAGCTAACTGTAAATTTGCGTTACGCCACGGCAATCGCATGGATGTTGATTGAAGAGCAAAAAGCCATCATCCCTAAAACCAACGATGTAGTGGGCATGGCCAAAGTTTGGCGCCAAGTCTTTGAGCCACAAGGACGTTTACGTGACTTCGCTCATGCTTGGCGCATCTGCGTTACACCTCTCAACCAGGTGGCTTGAGATTTTCAACCACCTCAACAACCAGAAAAAGACCTAAAACCGGTAGGATTGTCCTACAAAACAACGCTATCTCCTGCGATTTGGCCTATAGCGCTTCAACAAAAATGTTGGTAGCTTTCCACCCGGTGATCAAAAGGAGTTCTAATAATGAAAAAAGTAATGCTCAAGACCACACTTAGCCTCGCCGTCACTTTGGCTTCCAGCCAGATTTTCGCCAGCGGCTTCGCCCTCAACGAACAAAGCGTCAGCGGTATGGGGACCGGTTTCGCAGGTCGTTCATCTTCTGCCGACGATGCCAGTACCGTATTTGGTAACCCTGCCGGTATGTCCCGCCTGCAAGGTCAGCAAGTGACCGGCGGTTTCGCAGTTATTGATGCTTCGACCGATATCAAAGATGCCCGTGGCAGCATTGCCGGCACCAATAAAGGCGACATGGTTCCCTTCACTGGCGTCCCGATGGGCTTCTACACCAATAAACTCAACGATCAGTGGTCTGTTGGTTTTGGCCTGTACGCACCGTTCGGTCTGGTCACCGATTACGAAAGCAGCTTCCAGGGCCGCGGTTTTGGCAGCAAAAGTGAAGTGAAGGTTGTCACGCTGCAACCGACCATCAGCTATGCCTTCAACGACCGCGTTTCGATTGGTTTTGGTCCGACTATCAACCGCATTGCCGGTACGCTTGAGTCCGAAATCCGTTTGACCCCTATCCCGCAAGCTCGGGCAGGCGACAACAACGTCAAGATCAAGGGTGATGACACGGCACTGGGCTTCAACGCCGGTATCCTGATCCAGGCGACTGACACGACTCGCGTAGGTCTGACGTACCACTCCAAGGTGAAATACAAACTCGACGGCCACACCAATGTCACCGCGAGTGCCGATCCTTTCACCGCAGCGCGCCTGAAAAGCAATCGCTATGACGCCTCGTTGAAAATTGACACCCCTGAATCCTGGGACCTGTCGGTGACTCAAGAGCTTTCGGATGCCTGGCGAGTGTACGCAGGTACCACCTGGACACGCTGGAGCCGCCTCAAAGACATCACTGTTGAAAACAAAGGTGTCACCGCTGCTGCCGGTGGCGCTGCAGCACCTCAGTTGTTCGGCACCATCACCGAAGAGCAGAACTGGCACGACACCTGGGCTTACGCTATCGGTACGTCGTATCAGCTCAACAAGCAATGGGTTGTGCGTACAGGCCTGACCTGGGATCAGTCGCCAACCAACAACACCAACCGTTCCCCACGTATTCCTACGGGTGACCGGACAATCTTCAGCCTGGGTGCCGGTTATGCCGTCACTGATGACTTGACCATTGACGTGGCCTACTCCTACCTGAAGGAAGAGTCCGTTAAAGTTCACGACTCCAAGCCACAGATTGGCAGCTTCTACGAAGCCAAATATGAAAACAGCGCGAACGGCTTCGCAGTGGGCGCAACCTACAAGTTCTAATTCGCGACGAGCCTCACGGTTCATCTGCTGAATTAAAAAATCCCCGCCTCGGTGACGAGCGCGGGGATTTTTATTGGCCGTTAATCAGGGTTTTGAAGCAATGGCCTTTTCGATCGCCTCGATCAGCTCCGGACTGTCGGGCTCAGTCAGGCTGGAAAAGTTGGCAATCACATTGCCCTGACGGTCCACCACGTATTTATAGAAGTTCCACTTCGGCGCGTTGCTTTGCTCAGCCAGCACTTTGAAGAGGTGCGTTGCATCTGCCCCACGAACTTTCTGCGGATTGGTCATGGTGAACGTCACGCCGTAGTTCACGTAACACACCTTGGCAGTCTCTTCCCCATCCTTGGCCTCTTGCTTGAAGTCATCCGAGGGCACGCCAATCAGCTCAAGCCCCTGATCCTTATAGCGTTGATTCAACGCTTCAAGCCCTTTGAATTGGGGCGCGAACCCGCAGAAACTTGCGGTATTGACAATGACCAGCGGCTTTCCGGCAAAGCGTTGGCACAAGTCGATGGACTCTTTTGATCGCAACTTGGGCAACGAACCTTCGAGCAGCGGCGGGCATTGTGCCGCCCAAACAGGTCCTGCACACGCCAACAACAGTACGGGCATCGCAATCCAGCGCTTGAGCATCATTGGTGTCCTTTTAAAAAATACAGGCCCTGAACTTACGCGCCCGGCCCATGAACTAGCAAGTAGCCATGCCCAGTTGCAGCAACGCCAGTCCACCTTGATGCCAGCCCCACCATGCCAGAGCGATAAGGGCCGACCCCACACCCAAGCCACCCAGCCAGATCCAGGTTGAACTCACACCCCACGCTCCTGCAATTGCAAACGCGCAACGGGCCGCTCGCGCACCGGTAAATTAAGGGCCGCCGCCAACAGGCTCAAAACAATCGAAACCTGCCAGATCAAGTCATAACTCCCGGTTTGATCATAGACCACACCGCCGAGCCAGCCACCCAAAAATGCCCCCAACTGGTGGAACAGAAAAACGATGCCGCCCAGCATCGACAGGTTACGCACACCAAACAGTGTCGCTACCGTACCGTTGGTCAGGGGCACCGTCGACAGCCACAAAAACCCCATGGCCATACCGAACAAGTAAGCACTGAACTGCGTAACCGGCGCCCACAAGAACAGCACGATGACCACCGCCCGCGCCAAATAGAGACCGGTCAACAAGCGTGGCTTGGACATCCGCCCGCCCAGCCAACCTGCCGTGTAGGTGCCAAAGATATTGAACAGACCGATCAGTGCCAGCACAGACGTACCGACAGTCGCAGGCAGATGCTGATCAACCAGATAGGCCGGCAAATGAATGCCGATAAAGACCACCTGAAAACCGCAGACGAAAAAACCAAAGGCCAAAAGCCAGAACCCCGAGTGGCTGCACGCCTCGTGCAACGCTTGTTTGAGGGTCTGTTCGCCGCCCAGTGCGGGCATGGGGCGATCCTTGAGCATGCTCACCAGCGGCACGATCAGCGCAACCAACAGGCCTAACACCAATAAGGCCGTTGACCAACCGAGCCAGCCGATCAGCCCCAGCGTGCCAGGCAGCATGGCGAACTGCCCGAAGGAACCTGCTGCGCTGGCGATCCCCATGCCCATGCTGCGCTTTTCAGGCGGCAAGGCACGCCCTACGACACCGAGGATCACGGAGAACGAAGTGCCCGACAGGCCAATCCCGATCAGCAGCCCTGCGCTCAATGACAGCGACAGCGGCGAATCGGACATCCCCATCATGACCAGACCCACCGCGTATAGCACGCCGCCGACGATCACGACCCTGGCCGCGCCAAACCGGTCCGCCAGCGCCCCGGTGAAAGGCTGCGCCAAGCCCCAAATCAAATTTTGCAAAGCGATAGCGAACGCAAAGACTTCTCGGCCCCAGCCGAACTGCGCACTCATCGGCGGCAGAAACAGGCCGAAGCCATGCCTCACGCCCAAGGACAGCGCCAAGATCAGCGCGCTGCCCAGCAAGACCCAACCGCTATTACGCCACACCGTTGTCATTTTTATTCTCCGGGAGCGGGTATAAACCCTTTGAAGACACGCGACTTACCCTTAGTCAGTGCCTGCCAATTCGTTCAACAGTTCTAAAAGTTGGGCGCGTCGCGCTTCACCCAAGCGGTCCATCAAGCGTTGCTGCGCGCGCTCCCACGCGGGCAGGGCCGCAGCAAGACGCTCATTACCCGCCTCGGTCAGGCACACCAGTCGGTTACGCTGATCAGCGCCTTCAGAGAGTTTCACCAACCCCATCCCCTCAAGCACCCGCAAATTGCGGCCCAGCGTGCTGCGGTCCAGCCCCATCGCTTCGGCAAGGCTGGAAATGCTCGGTCGGTCCATACGCTTGAGGTTGCAGAGCAGTGAATACTGGGCAACGTTGATCCCCGAGCCATCCAGGGCGCCGTCGTAATGCCTGCTGACGCCACGCGCCGCACGCCGCAGGTTGGTGCATAAACACTGGGTTGGTAACATTTTGTATGTATATACCCGCAATAAAAGAGTTACAAGAATAAAACCTTAGCCGCTGTTGAAGCCTGAGCCAGCCCGAAATACGCCGCGACTGCCGCGGCGGCTCATTCCCGTTCAAAACGGTGGCTACCCGATCAGGGCCAGACCGACCAATACCCACACCTCAAGCAACTCCAGTAGCGCGCCGGCGGTATCGCCGGTGGTGCCGCCCAATCGACGCATCATCATTCGGCGCAACCACGCAAACCCGATGATGGCCAAGACCAGCGACCACACGCCACTCATCCCCCCCAGCAGCACACCAACCAACGCGCTGACGCCCAGCACCCACCAGCCTGTCGAGCGCGGCAAATGATCGGCCAGCGCCTGCCCCAGCCCACCGGCGCGCACATAAGGTGTGGTCAAAAACACACCCAGCAACGCACTGCGCCCGATCAGCGGCACAATCAGCAACGCCACGTACTGTTGCTGCTCGATCACCGCCAGCAAGGCAGAGAACTTAAGCAGCAGCACCAACCCCAAGACCACCACGGCAATCGGGCCGCTGCGTGGGTCTTTCATGATGGTCAGCGTGCGCTGGCGATCACCAAACCCGCCCAACCACGCATCAGCGCTGTCCGCCAGGCCGTCCAGGTGCAACCCGCCGCTGAATAGCACCCACACCGTTAGCAGCAGGGCGGCATGTAACATGAGCGGCGCGCCTGACAAGCACACGTTCACGCCCCACAAAACAGCGCCCAACAGCAGGCCCACCAGCGGGTAATACAGGAGCGAACGGCCGGTTTCCCGAGGTGACGGCATACCGGGCAACCGCACCGGCAAACTGCTCAAAAATTGCAAGGCAATCCAGAACGGCCCCCTCATGCGCTCACCTCATGCAACTCACCCTCAGCGCTCACTTGCACGTGCAGCAAGGCGCCGTGGGGCACCGCGACGTTCAGCAACTGTTCGCGGGGCAAGCCGCGAGCTTGAGCCAATAACCGTTTGATCACACCACCGTGGCAAACCACCAGCACTTTTTGACCCGCGTACTGGTGTTGCAGCCGCAGAACCGCTGCCATCACACGCTCGGCAAACTCCAGCACCGGCTCCCCTTCAGGCGGGGTAAAGGCATACGGGTCTGACCAGAACAAGCCCAACGCCTCAGCATCGGTTTCCATTAAGGCCGCCGCGCTCTGCCCTTCCCACACGCCAAAGTGCAACTCCTGAAGATCCTTGTCGAGGGTCAACGGCAGGTCCAGCGACGCAGCCAGATCCTGCGCAAACAGGCGGCAGCGCTGTAATGGCGAGCTGACAATCCGCTCCCACGGCCCCTGTCCCTGAACCGCCTCGCGCATTTGCGACCAGCCCAGTTCGGTCAGCGCATCGTCCAGACTGCCGCGCAGGCCACCGCCCAGTTCGGTTTCCCCATGGCGCAACAGGTCCAGGCGCACAGTCATGCCGGGCGATCCGCCACGGCTGCTTCGGCAAACGTCGCCATTTGCCCGTGCAGGTCACAGGCCAGCCGCAGCAACGGCACCGCCAGTGCCGCCCCGCTGCCTTCGCCCAGCCGTAGGCCAAGATCAAGCAGAGGCTCTGCTGCGAGGCTCTCGAGCACGTGACGATGCCCCTGTTCGGCTCCGCGATGGCTGAAGACCATCCATTGACGGCACTCGGGATTCAAACGCACGGCAACCATCGCCGCGACCGTGCAGATAAAGCCATCCACCAACGCCACAAGCCCTTCTTGGGCACAGGCCACATACGCGCCCGCCAGCGCGGCGATTTCAAAACCACCGAGACGGAATAACGTTTGCAGCGGATCGTCCAGCCAGCCAGCATGGAACGCCAACGCCTGCTCAATTACCCGTGCTTTGTGGCTGACGCCCGCAGCGTCCAGCCCTGTACCGGGGCCCGTCAACAACGATGCCGGGCATTGAAGCAACGCGCTGGCCACCGCACTGGCGGAGGCGGTGTTGCCAATACCCATTTCGCCGCCGATAAACAGTTCCCCACCTTCCTCACGGGCCCGTATCACGCTGTCGCGCCCTGCTTGCAAGGCCTTCAGGCCTTGTGCGTCCGTCATGGCCGGCCCCGTGGCGAAGTTCGCCGTGCCCGCCCCCAATTGCAAATGACGGACACCCGCCAGATCGAGCATCGGCGTGACCGTCCCCAGGTCAACCACGTCCAGTTGCGCGCCCAATTGCCGTGCCAGCACACTGATCGCCGCACCGCCACTGACAAAATTGTGCAGCATTTGCCCGGTCACGGCTTGTGGGTACGCTGAAACACCCTCGGCCACCACCCCGTGATCTCCGGCGAAAAGGGCGATCCATAACTGATCGACACGCGGTTTGACCCGCCCTTGCAGCCCGGCCAGTTGAATCGCCAGGGTTTCGAGCTGCCCCAGTGAACCAGCAGGTTTGGTCAATTGCTGTTGACGCTCGGCAGCTGCCTTTTGTACGTCACGGTCAAGGGATTTACACGGGCGCAGCCACCACGGCGTGTTCATAAGGCAGTTCCTTTCAACGTCAGGGGCAAGCCTGCGACGGTCAACACAACCCGCTCACAGCGCTCGGCCAAAGCTTGATGCAGCCAACCGGCTTCATCGACATAACGGCGCGTCAACTCGCCCAGCGGCACGACACCCATTCCGGTTTCATTGCTGACAAAAATGATCTCTCCCGGCAGCGCTGTCAGGCACGCCAGCAAGGCATCACGCTCAGCAATCAGGCGTTGCGGGTCTTCGAGCATCAACAGGTTGGTCAACCACAACGTCAAGCAGTCCACCAGCAGGCATGTATCGGCACGGGCACTTTCGCGCAGCACGCGGGCCAATGCCAACGGCTCTTCAATCAACCCCCAATCGGCAGGACGCCGCTCGCGGTGGTGACGAACACGGTCATTCATCTCCAGGTCAAGCGGTTGGCTGGTGGCGATGTAGGTCACCGCGCACCCCGAGCCGGCTGCCAGCGTTTCTGCCAGACGGCTCTTACCCGAACGGGCACCGCCCAAAATCAGTTGCAGCATGTTCATGAACCTCTAAAAAATCAGCCTGCGGCAGCGATCACCGGGTTATTCAAGCCCGCACAGCTGGCGCAAGCGGTCGGTGTCCAAATGGTTTTCCACCAGATCAGCCAACCGCTCAATATCGCGCTCACGCAGCGCGTGGTAGTCCACAGACTGGACGTTGCGCAGGCCGGCCCAGCGCAGCAGGGCACTGCACGCTGCGGGCGACTCGAACAGGCCATGCACGTAAGTCCCGATGATTTGCCCGTCTGCGCTAAGCGCGCCATCGCATCGGCCGTCTTCGAGCCGCACGGCGGGCTGTTCAAGGGCTGGCCCGCTGGTTACCCCGGCGTGAATCTCATAACCACTGACCTCGGCGTTTTCCAGCGCAAGCTGCCCGCGGACATTACGCAGTTGTTTTTCAGCTTCCAGCTGCGTGCTAAACGCCAACAGGCCCAGCCCGTCGCTGGAACCCGGCGCGCCTTCGAGGCCCAGCGGGTCGTGTACCTGTTCGCCAAGCATTTGCAAGCCACCGCAAATCCCCAACACCCGGCCGCCATAGCGCAAATGCCGCTCAATGACCGCGTCCCAGCCATTGGCGCGCAGGTAGTCCAAGTCACTGCGCACGCTTTTGGAACCCGGCAGGATGATCAGGTCGGCGGCCGGAATCGACTGGCCCGGCCCGACAAACTGCACATCCACTTGGGGATGCAAACGCAGCGGGTCAAAATCGGTGTGGTTGCTGATGCGCGGCAGCACCGGCACCACCACCTTCAGCACATGCCCCTCTTTACTGATCTGACGCTGATCGATGCCGTCTTCGGCTTCAAGGTGCAGGTCCATCACATAAGGAAGCACTCCGATCACCGGCTTGCCCGTCCGTTGCTCCAGCCAGTCGAGCCCCGGTTGCAGCAATGCGATATCGCCGCGAAAACGGTTAATGATAAAACCCTGAACCCGTGCCTGTTCGCTTTCCGACAGCAGTTCGAGGGTGCCGACCAAATGGGCGAAAACGCCGCCGCGATTGATGTCGGCAATCAGAATCACCGGGCAATCCACCGCTTCGGCAAAGCCCATGTTGGCAATGTCGCCTGCGCGTAAATTGATCTCGGCCGGCGACCCCGCGCCTTCGACCATCACCAAGGGATAGGCCGCACTCAGACGTGCATGGGAGGCCAGCACAGCCTGCATCGCGATGGTTTTGTAATCGTGATAAGCCACCGCGTTCATGCTGGTCACGGCACGCCCGTGAATGATCACTTGCGAGCCGGTGTCGCTGTTGGGTTTGAGCAATACCGGGTTCATGTCGGTGTGCGGCGCCAGCCCGGCAGCCTGCGCCTGAACGGCCTGGGCGCGACCGATCTCGCCGCCCTCAGCTGTCACCGCACTGTTGAGCGCCATGTTCTGCGGCTTGAAAGGCACCACACGCACGCCTTGACGGGTCAACCAACGGCACAACGCCGTTACCAATGTACTTTTGCCCGCATCGGACGTGGTGCCTTGCACCATCAACGTGCTCATGGGATTTCCTTGGTGTAAGCCTGCAAAGCCAGGTCCAGCTTCAGCCAATGGGCCTCCTCGGCGGGAAGGCCAAAACGCAGGCTGCTGTTATGGGCAAACAGGCGCAGGAGTATGCCGCGCCGGGCCATGAAGTCGTAGAGGTGCTCAGCGTGCGGGGTGATCAGCCACTGAAACAGTGCACAGCCGCCCTGTGCAGGCAACCCGTACTGACTGAGCATCGCCACCAGACGCTGGCTGGCCTGCTCGCTGCGCTGGCGTTGCCGGGCATGCGCCTCGGTGTCGAGCAGGCACGCTTGCCCCAGCACCCGCGTCGGTCCGCTGACAGCCCACGGGCCGACGTGCTCAGCGAGCAACTTGAGCAGCTTGAGTTCCGCCAGCACAAAGCCAAGACGCACCCCCGCCAGCCCGAAAAACTTGCCGAACGAACGCAACACAATCAGGCCGGTACGCTGGCTCTGCGGCGCCAGGCTCAACTCAGGGGTGTTGTCCATGAACGCTTCGTCCACCACCAGCCAGCCGCCGCGCTGTACCAGGCGCGCATGCCAGTCCAGCAACCGTTCGGGTGACAGGCTCAGGCCCGTCGGATTATTGGGGTTGACCACCACCAGCACGTCCAGCGTGTCGAGATAAAAATCGACTTCCTGCTCCAGGATTTCGCGCACGATGTGCCCGTTGCGGCGCCAGGCCTCTGCATGCTCGGCATAACACGGTGACAGCACGCCGACCTTGCCACTGCGACGCAGACGGGGCAGCAACTGGATAGCACATTGCGAACCCGGCACAGGCAAGACTTCAGGGGCGCCGTAATAGCTGCACGCGGCCTGTTCAAGACCGTCATCGGTTTCGGGCAAGCGCGCCCAGGCCCGCTCGGGAATAACAGGGACTGTGAAGGGCCAGGGCGCCAGACCGCTGGACAGGTCCAGCCAGTCAGCTTCGGCAATCCCGTATTGCAGGGCTGCCTGTCGCAAACGTCCACCGTGCTCAAGCATAAAACTCACTCCCGACACACAGAATCAGCAGCCACAGCCACACGCCACGCTGCACCAATTGCCAGCCGCGCCCGATGGAATCGGCGTCGGCGGGCGGGCCTTCACCCAACTGCGGGCGCTCGTGCAATTCACCGTGGTAAATCGCCGGGCCACCCAGTGCGACCCCCAGCGCGCCAGCACCGGCCGCCATGACCGGGCCCGCGTTGGGGCTGTCCCAGTGCGGCGCCTGCGTTCGCCAGCACTGCATGGCGAGCCGAGTTTTGCCCAGCAGTGCGTAGGTCAGGGCGACCAGACGCGCAGGCACGTAGTTAAGCAAATCGTCGATGCGCGCAGCAGCCCAGCCAAAACGTTCGAACCGTTCAGTGCGATAGCCCCACATGGCATCGAGGGTGTTACTCATACGATAGAGCACCACGCCGGGAGCACCCGCCACGACAAACCAGAAAATCGCAGCAAACACCGCGTCGCTGCCGTTTTCCAGCACCGACTCGGTGGCGGCCCGCGCCACTTCGGTCGAGTCCAGTTCGCTGGTCTGGCGGCTGACCAGATAACCCACACGGGTGCGGGCGTGATCCAGATCCTGACTGCGCAACGCCTCAGCCACAGGTTGCACGTGTTCGCCAAGGCTGCGCATGCCCAGCGCGCAATACAGCGCCAGAATGTCCACCAGCCAACCGATATAAGGCAGCCATGACAACGCCGTGGCCAAAATCGTCAACGGGATCACGGCCAACACCCAAGCGGTCACGCCGTGACTGCGCCAGCCACGTCCACCGGAATTAAAACGCTGTTCGATGCGGTCTGCCATACGGCCGAACGCAACTAGCGGATGCCAGCGTTTGGGCTCACCCAGCAATGCGTCCAACGCCACCCCGGCGACGCACAGCAACGCCACACTCATGGGCTCACCCCCCAATAGTTCTCGTACACCAATTCGTTGAGAGGACGCGCCTGCGCCCACCCTTCCAGCACCAGCATAGGCGCCGGATAAAACGCCGCGACCGGCCCCAGGCACAACACCGCCAACGGTTTTGCGCCGGCAGGCAGGCCCAGCAGATCCGCCAGTGCTTGCGGCTCGAACAACGACACCCAGCCCATGCCCAACCCTTCAACCCGGGCCGCCAGCCACAGGTTTTGAATGGCACAGGACAACGACGCCATGTCCATCTCCGGCAACGTGCGGCGCCCGAAAATATGCTTCTCGCGATCGTCCATTAATGCGGCAACCAGCACTTCGGCGCAGTCGTTGATGCCTTCGACCTTAAGGGTCATGAATTCATCAGAACGCTCGCCCAGCGCTTGTGCGGTGCGTACACGCTCCTCTTCCACCAGCGCCTGAACCTTGGCGCGCAGTTCACGGTTGGTGATGCGGATAAACCGCCACGGCTGCATCAAACCCACGCTGGGGGCTTGGTGCGCCGCTTCGAGCAAGCGGGCCAGCAGTTCGGGGGCGACCGTTCCCCCACTGAAATGGCGCATATCGCGGCGCTCGGCGATGGCGCGATACACCGCTGCGCGCTCTTGGGAACTGAATGCGTTGTCGCTCATGGCACCTTCACAGCACAGGGCGCGAACAGCGCAGCCACGGCCTTGGGATTGGAGGGAAAGTAAAAGTGCACATAAGACGCCGTCATACGGCCTTCGCGATACACCGCTTCGGCGCCACGCCCCCCGTTAGGGCTTAGGCCGCGGGCAATGGGTTGCAGCTCGGTGCTGGTCAGCGAGTGGTGATAGGTATGACCGCGCAGCAGGCCTTCGGGCATGTCAACAGCTTGCAACGCCAGTGCCGCGAGACGCTTTTGCATGGTTGCCTCCCCCGTCAGCACGCCCACCAATTCAGCACGTTGGCCGTCGACATCCGTCAAGGCATCGAGCAGGTAGAGCATGCCGCCACACTCCGCCAGTAACGGCTTGCCTGCAGCGTGGTGAGCACGAATCGCGTCGAGCATCGCGTGGTTACGCGACAGCTCAAGGTGATGCAACTCCGGGTAGCCTCCCGGCAAATACAGGCTGTGCGCCGCAGGAAGCTGCGTGTCGCGGATCGGCGAAAAGAACAGCAGCTCAGCGCCCATGTCGCGCAGTAAAGCCAAGCTCGCGCCGTATGTAAAAGCGAACGCTTCATCCCGCGCCACGGCAATCCGGACGCCCGCCAACAATGGCTCGACCTTTACCGGCTCGGGCGCCGCGAACTCAACAGCGGGTGGCAGCGCTACCTCGCAGGTGCTGGCGAGGGCGTCGGCGGCCGCATCCAGGCGTGCGTCCAGGTCATTCAACTCGCTGGCCTGCACCAGCCCCAAGTGACGACTGGGCAATTCGATGCCGGTTTCCCGGGACAGCGCGCCATACCAGCGCAACCCTTCGGTCAAACTGCCTTCGAGCAACTGCGCATGACGCACCGTGCCCACCCGATTGGCCAATACACCGGCAAAGGGCAGGTCCGGCTGATACCGCGCCAGCCCCAACGCCAGGGCGCCGAAGGTTTGAGCCATTGCGGTGCCATCAATCACGCCCAGTACCGGCACCCCGAAGTGACGCGCCAGGTCAGCGCTGGACGGCGTGCCATCAAACAGCCCCATCACCCCTTCAATCAGGATCAGGTCTGCCTCACCCGCGGCGTCCCACAGCAGACGTCGACTTTCCTGCGCGCCCACCATCCACAAATCGACCTGATACACCGGCGCACCGCTGGCACGCTCCAGAATCATCGGGTCGAGGAAATCCGGGCCACATTTAAACACCCGCACCTTGCGCCCCTGATTGCGGTGCAATCGGGCCAAAGCGGCGGTAACGGTGGTCTTGCCCTGACCGGAAGCCGGCGCGGCGATCAACACCGCCGGGCAATGACGCGACTCTCTCATGCTTGAACACTCACAGTTCGATGCCTTTCTGGGCTTTGATGCCGGCCTGGAAAGCGTGTTTAACCACATTCATTTCCGTCACGGTGTCGGCCAGATCAATCATTTCAGGTTTTGCACAGCGTCCGGTGACCAGTACGTGCTGCATCGGCGGACGGGCTTGCAGGTCAGTCAGCACCTGTTCCAGATCGAGATAGCCGTGTTTGAGCGCAATGTTCAACTCATCCAGCACGACCAGCCCGATGGACGGATCACGCAGCATTTCACGGGACACTTCCCACGCAGCCTCGGCAGCGGCGATGTCGCGCTGACGGTCCTGCGTCTCCCAGGTAAAGCCCTCGCCCATCACGTGATAGCGCACTTGCTCCGGGAAGCGACGGAAGAAGAGTTCTTCGCCGGTGCTGTTGCGTCCCTTGATGAACTGCACCACGCCACACTGCATGCCGTGGCCCATGGCGCGGGCCAGCATGCCGAAGGCCGAGCTGCTCTTGCCTTTACCGTTGCCGGTCAACACCAGCAGCAGACCACACTCATTGGGTGCGCTGGCAATGCGCTCGTCCATGACGGCTTTTTTGCGCAGCATGCGCGCCTGATGACGTTCGTCGCGTTCGGGGGATTCATTCATGGCAGCTCTCCGTTGGGGCTGAAAAAAGCAAACGGGAGGCGGGGGAGATTTAACAAAAGCGACACACCGTCGCCCGCCGCGAGGTGCTGGATGGGTCAGGCCGGTCTCCGGGCTCATGAGCGGGCCGCCTGTACACAAGCAGCCCTGACCGCGCGCCTTCCCGTGAACAGACACAGTGGCACTTAGCGTGGTGTTGACTCATTTACCGTTGCGGGGGCAGCGCCGGAATCGTGGCCCCGGCGCACTGCACCTGAACCCTCACCGGCTTCCCTGTTTCACCCTGCCAGCCCATGGCTGCAGAGCACCTGAAACAAGCGGCGAAGGTTAGAGGGTTGGGGGGGGAGCGTCAATTAAAGGTAGTGCACATACCCACAGCAAAATGGCATTACCCTGAACCTTTGCCTCGCCAAGCTTCTCTATCACTTACACCCCTACTCATGGAGATTCACATGCTCAAGCGCCAGCACGCTGTTGTCATCGTACTTGCAGCAGGATTAGCCGCCTGTGGTGAGAGTTCGACTTTGCAAGTGGCGGATGGCACTGGCCCGTCGCCCAAGCTGCCTGAACCTAACAAGACGCTGATCCCGACGGTCAATATCGCCCCCGCCGTGGGTTGGTCGCAGGGAGCCAAGCCGATTGCTGCCGAAGGCCTGCAGGTCAGCGCCTTTGCCGAGGACCTTGATCACCCGCGCTGGCTGTATGTGCTGCCCAACGGCGATGTGCTGGTGGCGGAAACCAATGCCCCGCCCAAACCGGACGACAGTAAAGGGATTCGCGGCTGGGTGATGGAAAAGGTCATGGGTAAAGCTGGCGCGGGCGTGCCCAGTGCGAACCGGATCACACTGTTACGCGATGCCAATCACGATGGCATCGCCGAAACCCGCAGCGTGTTTTTGCAGAACCTGAACTCGCCATTTGGCATGGCCCTGGTCGGCAACGATCTGTACGTGGCCGACTCCGACAAACTGCTGCGCTTCCCGTACCAAGCCGGTGAAGACAGCATCAGCGCTCAGCCGACCAAAGTGGTCGACCTGCCAGGCGGCCCGCTGAACCACCACTGGACCAAAAACGTGATTGCCAGCCCCGATGGCAAGAAGCTCTACGTGACCGTTGGCTCTAACAGCAACGTGGGCGAGAACGGCACGGACAAGGAAGAAGGCCGCGCGGCGATCTGGGAAGTGGACCCCGCCACCGGCAGCCACCGCATTTTCGCGTCCGGCTTGCGCAACCCCAATGGCATGGGCTGGGAACCGTCGACCGGTAAACTCTGGACGGCAGTCAATGAGCGCGACGAGATTGGCAGCGACCTGGTGCCGGACTACATCACGTCTGTCAAAGACGGTGGCTTTTATGGCTGGCCCTACAGCTATTACGGTCAACACGTCGATGCCAGGGTGAATCCGCAAAACCCTGAGCAAGTAGCAAAAGCCCTAGCGCCTGACTATGCACTCGGCCCGCACACCGCTTCATTAGGGTTGAGCTTTGCCGACGGCAGCAAGTTGCCGAACTTCACCGAAGGGGCTTTTGTCGGCCAGCACGGCTCATGGAATCGCAAACCCCATAGCGGTTACAAAGTCATTTTCGTACCGTTTGCCGATGGCAAACCGACCGGGATGCCGATGGATGTATTGACCGGGTTCCTCACCGCCGATGAAAAAGCGATGGGCCGTCCGGTGGGCGTAGTGATCGACAAGCAAGGAGATCTGTTGGTGGCAGATGATGTCGGCAACAAGATCTGGCGGGTGTCCGCGAAGTAAGGTACTGCTGCCCGGAATAGAAAAAGAGGCTGTGTGATCACAGCCTCTCTCTGTATAACAGGCCCGCTTAAGGGTTGCGGGCCAGGTGCTGCTCGGTTGGCAGTACACGCTTGGCATTCAGGTAGGCTTTTTGCCAGTAGGCTTTGGACAGGCTGTCGAGCTTGACGGTACCGCCGGTGGCTGGCGCGTGTACGAAGCGCCCTTCTCCCACGTAAATTCCCGCATGACTGACTTGCGTCCCGCCACTGGTAGCGAAAAACAGCAAGTCACCGGTTTGCAGCTTGTCTTTACCCACATTCGGCGCACTCATCACGATCATCTCGCGGGTCGAGCGCGGCAACGAAATCCCGGCAGCGTCGTTGTAGACGTACTTGATAAGGCCACTGCAATCAAAGCCCGAGTCAGGGGTGTTGCCGCCCCAACGATAAGGCGTGCCCACCAGACCCAGCGCACGGAACAACACATCGGCGGCGATGGGCGAGAAATCTTCAGAGGGATTGGCAAATACCACCGGCTTTTTGGCCACTGGGGCGGGCGGTGGGTTGCTGGCGCAAGCACTGAGCAGGGCTGCTAGAGTCAAAACTGAGAAGCGGGCCATGATTGACATAAACAGAACGTTCCTGATTCTGGATACGGCAACTCGGCCGCGAAACCTGAAACCGCGACAGGCAATACCTTCGCGGCTCAGGAATTTAACAATGCGACTGAATTCTAGCCCTTAGAGGCCAAACTTCAAGTGAAGCTTTAACTTTACTTGCGGGCGATTACGCTCGTTGGCGCCATGGCCAGTGCACGCTTGGCTTCAATGAAGGTTTTACTCCAGTAGGTATCGCCCAACTTGTCGATACGCACACCACCGCTGCGGCGGCTGCTGGAGTGGATGAACTGGTCATCACCCAGGTAAATCCCCGCGTGACTGACACGACCGCGGCCGTTGGTGCTGAAGAACAGCAGGTCACCCGGCTTGAGTTTGTTGCGAGCAACCAGCGGCGCATCAACGTTGATCATCTCGCGCGTTGAACGCGGCAATTGCATGCCAGCCTCTTCGCGGAACAGATAACCGATAAAGCCGCTGCAGTCGAAGCCTGCTTCCGAGGTGCCGCCAAAACGGTAACGGGTACCGATCAGGGACATGCCACGCTCAAGAATGCTGTCAGCCAACGCTGGCAACTCGTAAGGCTTGCTGTTCTCGGAGAATTGCGCCAGTTCTTTTTCGGTCGCCAGTTCTTCCTGATAAAGAGCGGAATCCTGGGACACTGATGACTTATGAGCCTGCTGGTCGACCACTTGCTGAGACACTGGCGAGTGCGCAGCGCAACCAAATAACAGGGTAACGAGTGCGAGGGGCACGAGGGGTGCGAAGCGATTTAGCATGGGCACGACCGTGGCTTGTGGGAAAAGTAGCCGCGACTATGCCAACTATGATCCTCATTTGCAAATTCAATCGATCTAAATGTGACTCGCCAGTTTTGTCATGACATCTAAGGTTTTACACCCCTGACGATAAATTCTGCGTTTGCCACCCTTCTGGCACGCGGGTTTTCTGACGCCTGTCATTTGTCGAAACGGCTTGAAACGGCGTGTTTACCAGCCCAGGGTTTCTTTCAGGAAAGGGATGGTCAATTTGCGCTGGGCTTGCAAAGAGGCCTGATCGAGCTGCTCCAGCAGGTCAAACAGCGCACTCATGCTGCGGGTGCCACGGGTGAGGATAAAGTGCCCGACTTCGTCGGTCAGGTGCAGGCCACGACGCGAAGCTCGCAACTGCAAAGCACGCAGCTTGTCCTCGTCGGACAGCGGTCGCATCTGGAAGATCAGGGCCAGGGTGAGGCGGGATTTGAGGTCAGCCAGTTTGATCGGCAGCTCTCGCGGTGACGCCGAAGCCGCAATCAACAGCCGTCGCCCGCTGTCGCGCAGACGGTTGAACAGGTGGAACAGTGCTTCTTCCCAGTCCGCGCGACCGGCGACTGCCTGAAGGTCATCCAGACACACCAGCTCATACTGTTCGAGGTTATCGAGGATTTCGATGCCGCGATCCATCAATTCGCCCAACGGCAGGTACACAGCAGGTTCGCCCATCTGTTCAAAACGCAGGCAGGCTGCCTGCAACAGGTGCGTACGTCCTACGCCGTGCTTGCCCCACAGATAAATCAGACTTTCTGTCCAGCCGGCGTCGGCTTCGCATAGACGCTCGACATAGCCGAGTGCAGCGGCATTGGCGCCTGGATAGTAGTTTATGAAGGTAGCGTCATCACGCAGACGCACACCTAGGGGCAGCTGAATCGGTTTCATGCTGACTGAACAGTTCAAACGAACCGTTAGTGGCCTCTGTGTAAAGTTTGCAAAGTTTATACCCGTTGTAGCCGGGCGCACAATGTAACAGACCACGAGCAAAATCAAAGGTTTGCGTTAAGGCCTTGGATTATTTGAGTTTTTTCCAATTCCAACGGGCCATGCGGTGCAACAAAAAAGGCAGGCCCGTCACACGACCGGCCTGCCTTTTTCTCACGTGACGAGACCTATAACTCCGGGTCTTCCTCGCCTTTGTACACCTGCGACTCCTTGTACATGTCCTGCACATGACGGACCAGCACCATGATCACGGCGGCGACCGGCAAAGCCAGCAACACCCCGGTAAACCCAAACAGTTCACCCCCAGCCAAAATCGCAAAAATCACGGCCACCGGGTGCATACCAATTTTGTCACCCACCAGTAAAGGCGTGAGCACCGTACCTTCCAACGCCTGGCCGACCATGAACACCGCCACGATCCCGAGCATCGGGTACAGATCACCACCAAACTGGAACAGCCCGGCAGTTAATGCCGCGCCAATGCCGATGATGAACCCCATGTACGGCACGATGGCCGCGATACCCGCCATCAAGCCGATCAACAACCCCAGCTCCAGCCCGACGAGCATCAGGCCTGCGGAATAAATCACCCCGAGCGCAAGCATTACCAACAACTGCCCACGCACAAACGCGCCGAGTACGTCATGGCACTCTTTGGCCAGCGAAACGATTTGTTCTTCGCGGTCGCGCGGCAGCAAGCCACGGATCTTGGCCAGCATGATGTCCCAGTCGCGCAGCAGGTAGAAAGCCACCACCGGGATCAACACCAGATTGGCCAAAAAGCCGATCAGCGCCAGGCTGGACGCCGTGGCCTGCGACAGCACCACCCCGACGATATCGGACGCCTGCCCCATATGCTCAGTGATAGCGGCCTTGATCTTGTCGAACTTCCAGAAGCCGTCGCTCAGGCCGAATTTGCTTTGCGCCCACGGCACCGCCGTGTGCTGCAACCAGTCCAGCACTTGGGGCGCCAGTTGATAGAGCTTCATCAACTGCTTGGCCAGCAAGGGCACCAGGATCAGCACCAGCCCCGTTACGATCACCGTGAACAGCGCAAACACGGTCACGACGCCCCAGGTTCTGGAGAAGCCGAACTTCTCCAGACGGTCCACCACAGGATCGAACATGTACGCCAGTACGATAGCAACCAGAAACGGCGTGAGTATCGGATGCAAGAAATACACAAACAGGGCGAACACCAGCGCCATGCCCCACCATACCCATCGCCGCGAATCCGTCATCAAGCGTCCATCCTTTATATAGAAGAGAAAAACCTACCAGCGAAAGCGTAGCTGCGCGGCAGGCGTAGCGGGCGTCTGACCCGCCTCAGTCACCGGCGCGCTTTCACTCGTCGGGATTTCCTGCAAATGCGCCAGCCCTAATTGAGAGCGCAACTGCTCGGCGCTGCCATTGACCTGATACACGCTACGGTCGCCGTCCATGCGCACGAGTTGCCCACCAAACGGTTCAAGCAAACGCCCCAGCGAGGCATAACGCTCTAGGGTCATGCCTTGCACTTCCAGCAACTGCTCAGTGGAAACGCCCGGCTTGACCACGTAACGCGGCGCCAGGCGCTCACTCACGGCCAGCATCACTGCATCGGCCAGTGCCGCCTGATCCGCCGCCTGCGCGCTGCCCTGCTCTTGTTGATCTCCCAGCCACATGCGCCATTTAGCTTGCCACTGGCCGCCCTCTTCACGGGCATGTACCGCCAGCAACGCATCGGCGCCATAACGCTCGGATGCTTCACGCAACGGGGCAGGATTGGAGCCTTCAATATTGTCGACCGTGCCGACCAGTTGCTCACTCAAGTCAGCCAGCGGCAAACGCAAGGGCAAACCCCTGTGTTGCGCTGCACGGCGCAGGGGTTCGGCGGCCGACTGCCCGTCACCTACCAGGCTTGAGCCTTCAACCGAGTCGCTCAGCCACCAGCTCAACAACGCCGGGCGATTGCTGCCCCACAACGACAGGCCCGCCTGCCGCAACGCACGTTCGGTGCTCACAGGATCGAAATCCACTTGCAGGCTTTCGGGCGGCCCGGCGTCATATCCGTATTGACGAATGATTTGCTGGGGGTCTTTGCGCACCGGATCCAGACCAGGATTTTGCAGCGCCTTGGCATCGCCGGTCACGCGGATCACCAGTGTTTCCAATGCTTTTTGCGTGGCTTGGGTGCGCTCTTCGGGAGACTGACTGCTCACCGGCTCACGCACTTGATACAAATTGGTCAGAATTTCGGCATGGCTCGCCAGACTAAAAAAGGACAAACAGCCTGCAGCTAAAAGGTGATGAAAACGCATGAAATATTCCTGACGACAAAAAAGCAGTCTTGAAAGACCCGATAAATCCACTGCTGCAGGTTTCAGACAGGGCGCAAGCCAAATCATTCACCGCGGCGGCAGCGTTTTCACGCGGTCATAAAAAATCAAAAGTGAACCCGTATACCTTATACAGGCCTGCCCGCAGCGGCCAGTACGACTAAAAAAGGTTTTTTTCGCGCTATATAACCCTGCCCGTCGGCCCGAGGATGGCCGCTGCCCTTCAAGCCTGATAAAATCGCGCGCCTTCGCAGACCGGCGACAGCCGGGCACCCGGCAAATGCTTCATTCACAGCGATGAGCACTTGCCAGCGGGCCCTCTGAGATCGGTCGACCTCCCCGAATCCCCCCTAAAGGCCTGGATTATGAGCAAGCAACCATCCCTGAGCTACAAAGACGCCGGTGTAGACATCGACGCCGGTGAAGCATTGGTCGAACGCATCAAGAGCGTGGCCAAGCGCACTGCACGCCCGGAAGTGATGGGCGGCCTCGGCGGTTTTGGCGCCCTCTGCGAAATTCCTGCCGGTTACAAGCAGCCTGTTTTGGTCTCCGGCACCGACGGCGTTGGCACCAAGCTGCGTCTGGCCCTGAACCTGAACAAACACGACAGCATCGGCATCGACCTGGTGGCCATGTGCGTGAACGACCTGATCGTGTGCGGCGCCGAGCCACTGTTCTTCCTCGATTACTACGCCACCGGCAAACTCAACGTTGAAACCGCGACCCAGGTGGTAACCGGTATCGGCGCAGGTTGCGAGCTGTCCGGCTGCTCGCTGGTAGGCGGCGAAACCGCTGAAATGCCAGGCATGTACGAAGGCGAAGACTACGACCTGGCAGGTTTCTGCGTTGGCGTGGTCGAAAAATCCGAGATCATCGACGGCTCCAAAGTGGCTGCCGGTGACGCCCTGCTCGCCCTGCCGTCTTCAGGCCCGCACTCCAACGGTTACTCGCTGATCCGCAAGATTATCGAAGTGTCCGGTGCAGACATCGAAAACATCCAGCTCGACGGCAAGCCGCTGACCGACCTGCTGATGGCCCCGACCCGCATCTACGTCAAGCCGCTGCTCAAGCTGATCAAGGAAACCGGCGTGGTCAAGGCCATGGCGCACATCACCGGCGGTGGCCTGCTCGACAACATTCCGCGCGTGCTGCCTAAAGGCGCCCAAGCCGTGGTGGACGTGGCCAGCTGGCAGCGCCCTGCGGTATTCGACTGGCTGCAGGAACAAGGCAACGTGGCCGAAACCGAAATGCACCGCGTACTGAACTGCGGCGTTGGCATGGTGATCTGCGTGGCTCAGGCTGACGTAGAAACCGCTCTGAACGTGCTGCGTGAAGCCGGTGAACAGCCTTGGGTCATCGGCCAGATCGCAACCGCCGCAGAAGGCGCTGCGCAAGTCGAGCTACAAAACCTCAAGGCACACTGATGCCTGACACGTGTGATGTAGTGGTGCTGCTTTCCGGCACAGGCAGCAACTTGCAGGCCTTGATCGACAGCGATGACATCAAGGCTAGCCCGGCCACCCTGCGCGCGGTGATTTCCAACCGCGCTGACGCACCGGGCCTGCAACGCGCCAAGAACGCGGGGATCGACACCCGCGTTCTGGATCACAAAGCATTCGAGGGCCGCAAGGCCTTCGATGCTGCACTGATCGAAATCATCGACACTTTCAATCCGCACCTGGTGGTACTGGCCGGCTTCATGCGCATACTCAGCGCTGACTTTGTGCGCCATTATCAGGGGCGCCTGCTGAATATCCATCCGTCTTTATTGCCCAAACACAAAGGCCTGCACACGCATCAACGTGCACTGGAAGCGCAGGATCGTGAGCATGGTTGCAGCGTGCACTTCGTAACCGAGGAACTCGATGGCGGCCCTCTGGTCGTACAGGCAGTGCTACCTGTCGAGCCTGAAGACACGCCAAGCAGTCTGGCGCAACGGGTTCACGCCCAGGAGCACCGGATTTACCCCCTTGCAGTGCGCTGGTTTGCCGAGGGCCGCTTGTCTCTCGACGAACAAGGTGCATTATTGGACGGTCAATTACTCCCGGCCAGCGGCCACCAGATACAAATCTAGGAGATTTTATGCGTCGTGCCCTGCTCCTTGCCCTTAGCCTGCTAGCCATACCAGCAGTGCAAGCGGCCGATCTTCAGCCTTTCACGGCCAGCTACACCGCCGACTGGAAACAGTTGCCGATGAGCGGCTCCGCGGAACGCAGCCTGGTCAAAGATAAAGAAAAAGACAACGTCTGGACCTTGAACTTCAAGGCCTCGATGCTGGTAGCGAGCCTGAACGAAGTAAGCACACTCAAGCTGGAAAAAGACCAGCCGGTTCCTCTGAGCTATCACTTCGAACGGGGAGGCTTGGGTAAAGTCAAAAATGTAGACCTGAACTTCAACTGGAAGGACATGACGGTTACCGGGACCGACAACAAGACGCCTGTGACGGTAAAACTGCTGACCGGCATGCTCGACAAGTCGACCTACCAACTGGCCCTGCAGCGCGACGTACTGGCCGGCAAAAAGTCGATGAGCTACCAGGTGGTTGATGGCGACGAAGTAGACACTTACGACTTCCGCGTAATCGGCCCCGAAGTAGTCACCACCAAAGCCGGTAAAATCAACGCCATCAAGGTTGAGCGCGTGCGCGATCCAGCCCAGAACAAGCGCATCACCGAAATGTGGTTCGCCAAGCAATGGGATGGCCTGCTGGTTGCCTTGCGTCAGGTCGAAAAAGACGGCAAGGAATACAACATCATGCTGCTCGACGGCACGGTGGACGGCAAGACAGTCAAAGGCGAATGAGCCGCGACTGACAGTGCCAGACAAAAAACCTCGCTCCGGCGAGGTTTTTTTTGACCTTGAAACCCCGGCAAAGATGAAACTTTTGTCATAAAACTTTCGGTTACTGACGCAAACACCCCGCTACACAAGGGCTGCATGGTGTTGTGCATTTTCTGGCACATGACAGCACACCCACCAGCCATTTACTTAGCAAGCTAACAAACTCTATAAAGAAGATCTGCGACGACTTGCCGCATACCCCATCAGAATTTGGAGCAAACAGATGACGATTAAAGTAACTGAGCGCGACGATTCACGTATGTTCCACCAACTCGTGGCCCACGGTGTTCACCTGTGGGATGTTCACCAGGAAGACGTATTGGTCGGTATGTTCCACCGCGAAAGCGACGCCCGGGACTACAAGGCCGAGCTGGAAAAGCTGGAAGCGCAACAGCGCCGGCCCTGAAGCATTGATACGACCCTCTTGAAAACAACAAACCCCGCCGAAGCGGGGTTTGTTTTGACAGCCATGAAGGCGTGCTTACCACATCAGATCATCTGGGATCTGGTACGCCGCATACGGATCGTCTTCTTCAGGTGTTTTCGGCTCAACCAGAATGTTGAGCTGCACGATCCGGCGCGGGTCGCGCTCCTGAATTTTCAATGCCGCTTCACGCGGGATAACTTCGTAGCCACCCTGATGCTGCACGATCGCCAGCGAGCCATTGGCCAGCTTGTTGCGCATCAGCGTGTTGACCGACAGGCGCTTGACCTTCTTGTCGTCCACGAAGTTGTAGTAGTCCTCAGTGCTGAGCTTGGGCAAACGCGAAACTTCGATTAATTGCTTGATCTGAGCGGCACGGGCCTTTTGTTCAGCCTTCTCCTGTTGCTGACGGTTCAGCTCCTGGTCGCGCTTGATCTTCTCGGCTTTGGCTTCGGCCGCCAGGCGCTGCTGAGTGTCATCCAGCTCGATCTGGCCTTTATGGGCCAGACGTTGCTGCTTCTGCTTTTCTTTACCGGCCTGCTTGGCCTGTTTCTCGTTGACCAGTCCGGCTTTGAGCAACTGGTCGCGTAGGGAAATGCTCATCTACTTACTCACTTAGGCAAACTCAGCCGCAGCTGGGTAAATTCTTTTCCTGGCGCTTGGCTTCACCCCAGAGGGCGTCCAGGTCTTCAAGGGTGCAATCTTCAATGGGACGCAGGGTATCGCGCAATGCCTGCTCGATAAACCTGAAACGCCTGTCAAATTTGGCATTTGCCCCACGCAAGGCCGTTTCAGGGTCAACTTTCAGGTGTCGCGCCAGATTCACCACGGAAAACAGCAGGTCACCGACCTCGTCATGGATGGCAGTCGAGTCGTTGTCCGCCATGGCTTCCAGCACTTCGTCGAGTTCTTCACGCACTTTGTCCAGCACCGGCAGGGCCGCAGGCCAGTCGAAGCCTACCTGAGCGGCGCGCTTCTGCAATTTGGCGGCCCGCGATAAGGCGGGCAACGCCACGGGCACGTCATCGAGCAAAGACAACTGATGGGGCGCCGACGCTTTTTCGGCCCGTTCTTGAGCCTTGATTTCATCCCAACGCTGCTTGACCTGTTCTTCGCTCAGGCGCGGCACGTCCAGCGGGGCATACAGATCGCCCGTCGGAAATACATGGGGATGGCGGCGGATGAGCTTGCGGGTGATGCTGTCAATGACCCCGGCAAATTCAAAGCGCCCTTCTTCACGGGCTAACTGGCTGTAATAAACCACTTGAAACAACAAGTCGCCCAACTCGCCTTGCAAGTGCTCGAAGTCGCCCTGCTCGATGGCGTCCGCGACTTCATACGCCTCTTCAAGGGTGTAAGGCACGATCGTGCGGTAGGTTTGCTTGATGTCCCACGGGCAGCCGTACTGCGGATCACGCAGCCGGGCCATGAGGTGGAGCAAATCGTCGAGGTTGTACATCACGGATCTCTTCTACAAAACGCTATGAGCAGGGCCGCACGCAACGCCAGTTACCCGCCTCCAGTGGCTGAAAGCGGGGTTCCTCAAACCTTATCGCGGCTCACTGCGCCCGATACGCCGGGTTTCAATGATATTGGGCAGTTGCGAGATTTTTCCCAACAGACGCCCCAGCGAATCGAGCCCCGGAATCTCGATGGTCAAGGACATCAGCGCGGTGTTGTCCTCTTTGTTCGAGCGGGTGTTGACCGCCAATACGTTGATCCGCTCGTTGAGCAGCACTTGCGACACGTCACGCAGCAACCCGGAACGATCGTACGCCCGAATCTCGATATCCACCGGGTAGGTGGAGACCGGGATCGGCCCCCAGTTGACCTGAATCATCCGCTCCGGCTCACGACTGCCCAGTTGCAGCACCGAAGCGCAATCCTGACGGTGAATACTCACGCCACGCCCCTGGGTGATGTACCCGACGATGGCATCGCCGGGCAGCGGCTGACAGCAACCGGCCATTTGCGTCAGCAGGTTACCCACGCCTTCGATCTGGATGTCGCCGCGTTTGCCCGGCTTGTAGCCTGTGGCCTTGCGTGGAATCAGCTCCATCTGCTCGTTGCCGCGTTCGGGCTCGACCATTTGCTGCGCAAGATTGATTAACTGCGCCAGACGCAAGTCGCCCGCGCCCAGTGCCGCATACATGTCCTCGGCGGTTTTCATGTTGGCCTTGTCGGCCAGCTTCTCGTAATCCACCGCAGGCAGGCCCAAGCGGCCCAGCTCGCGCTCAAGCAGGGTTTTACCCGCGGCCACGTTCTGGTCACGCGCCTGCAACTTGAACCAGTGCACAATTTTGGCCCGCGCCCGCGACGTGGTGATGTAACCCAGGTTCGGGTTAAGCCAGTCGCGGCTCGGAGTGCCGTGCTTGCTGGTGATAATCTCGACCTGCTCACCCGTTTGCAGGCTGTAGTTGAGCGGCACGATACGCCCGTTGATCTTGGCGCCACGGCAGTTATGGCCGATTTCGGTGTGCACCCGATACGCGAAGTCCAGCGGTGTCGCACCCTTGGGCAAATCGATGGCATGCCCGTCCGGGGTGAAGATATAGACACGGTCCGGTTCGATATCGACCCGCAACTGCTCGGCCAGCCCGCCGATATCGCCCAGCTCCTCGTGCCATTCCAGCACCTGGCGCAGCCACGAGATTTTCTCTTCGTACTGGTTGGAGCCCGCCTTGACGTCAGTGCCCTTGTACCGCCAATGCGCGCACACGCCGAGTTCGGCCTCTTCGTGCATGGCGTGGGTGCGGATCTGCACCTCAAGCACCTTGCCCTCCGGCCCGATCACGGCGGTATGCAGCGAGCGGTAGCCGTTCTCTTTCGGGTTGGCGATGTAATCGTCGAATTCTTTCGGTATATGACGCCACAAGGTGTGGACGATGCCCAGCGCGGTGTAGCAATCGCGCATTTCGGGCACCAGCACCCGCACGGCACGCACGTCATAGATCTGGCTGAAGGCCAGACCCTTGCGCTGCATTTTGCGCCAGATGGAATAGATGTGTTTGGCCCGGCCACTGATGTCAGCATCAACCCCGGTGGCTTCCAGCTCCGTACGTAACTGATTCATGACCTCGGAGATGAAACGCTCGCGATCGAGACGACGCTCATGCAGCAAAGTCGCGATCTGCTTGTACTGCTCAGGCTCAAGGTAACGGAAGGACAAGTCCTCCAGCTCCCACTTGATATGGCCAATGCCCAAGCGGTGCGCCAATGGCGCGTAAATATCGAACACCTCGCGGGCGACGCGATTACGTTTTTCATCCGGGGCGTTTTTGACGGCGCGAATGGCGCAGGTGCGCTCGGCCAGCTTGATGAGCGCGACGCGCACGTCATCGACCATGGCCACCAGCATTTTGCGCAGGTTCTCGACTTGGCCCTGGGTGCCCAGCACCATCGACTGACGCGGGCTCAGGCTGGCGCTGATCGCGGCCATGCGCAGTACGCCATCAATCAACTTGGCCACCACTTGGCCGAACCGCTGAGTAACGGCGGGGAGCTGAATCTGGCCTTCACGCACGCCGCGATAGAGAATCGCCGCGACCAGCGAATCCTGATCCAGCTTCAGATCCGCGAGAATTTCAGCGATTTCAAGCCCGGTGCGAAAGCTCGAGGTGCCTTCGGTCCACAGGTTTTTCGCGGCGTTCGCTTGCTGTTCGGCCTCGCGTGCAAACTCACAGGCTTCTTTCAAGGCTTCACGGTCCAGCGCGACATCCACACTCACGGCATGATCAAGCCATGCCTCGAGGTTGAGACTGCCGTCGGTGTTGATCGGCTGGTGTGCTCTGACCTGTACCATCTTGCTTACCTTCCCTACGGCGCACATTCAATGCGCCGAAATCACCGGCCCGAATCCCGATTCCACGCCACTGGGCCAAGTCGCGTGGAACTGCGGGCCCGTAGAAATAGACAGACCGTCCTAGTCTGCTTCAAATAACGCCATTGCCTCGACATGCGCGGTTTGCGGAAACATATCGAGGATTCCGGCACGTTTTAACCGATAACCCTGTTTCATCAGTTCAACCGTGTCACGCGCCAGCGTAGCCGGGTTGCACGACACATACACCAAGCGTTTGGCCCCAAGGGCAGACAGCTTGCGCACCGCTTCATAGGCACCGTCACGCGGCGGATCCAGCAGCACAGCAGAAAAACCGTCGTTGGCCCACGCTGCTTGCGCCAGCGGCTGCGACAGGTCGGCCTGAAAAAACGCTGCATTATGCAGGTTGTTACTGACCGCGTTTTGCTCAGCGCGTTCGACCATAGTCGCAACCCCCTCAACCGCCACCACGTGGCGGACCTGTTTGGCCAACGGCAACGCGAAGTTACCCAGCCCGCAAAACAAGTCAAGAACCCGCTCGTCGGTTTGAGGCGCCAGCCACTCCAGCGCCTGAGCCACCATGGCTTCGTTGACCCCCGCGTTGACCTGTACAAAGTCGCCGGGACGGTAGGCCAGTTGCAAATCCCATTGTTCTAAACGGTAGCCCAAGGTTTGGGTCAAATCGACAGGTTGCGGCTCACCTTCGCCATGCAACCACAATTGGACACCGTGGGTCAGGCAAAACGCCTGCAACACCTGCATGTCGGATGCGGTGAGCGGTGCCATGTGGCGCAGCAGCACGGCAATGGCCGAACCGCTGAACAGCTCGACATGGCCCAACGCCCGAGGGTTGCTCAACTGGCGCAACATGGCAGGCAGTCCGGCCATAATAGGTTGCAAAGCCTGTACCAGAACCAAACAGTGATCGATGGCCACAATGTCCTGACTCCCCGCCGCACGAAAACCGACCTCCAGCTGTTTGGCACGCGCATCCCAACGCACCGCTATGCGGGCGCGGCGGCGATAGCCAAACTCGGGACCGGTCAAGGGCGCTGCCCACTCGTCAGGTTCGACTCCCGCCACCCGCGACAACTGCTCGGCCAACATGCGCTGTTTCAGTGCAAGCTGCTCCTCATGGGGCATATGTTGCACGCTGCAGCCACCACAGCGCCCGGCGTGGGCGCAAGGGGCGACGCGACGCACATCATTGGCTGTGAAGACGCGTTCGGTGCGGGCCTCAACGATTTTACCGTGGGCGCCCAGCACCCGCGCCTCAACCTCTTCGCCGGCCAGTGCCCCGGCCACGAACCAGGTACGCCCGTCGATGAACGCGATGCCGCGCCCATCGTTGGCCAGACGCTCAATGCGCAAACGCTGCTTTTTGCCCGTGGGCACTTGCGGGGCCTTGGTGCCGCCAGCCGGCTGAAACCGCAGGCCTCTTTCTTGCTTAGCCATCAGTTAGGCGCATCGTAAATGCCGGTCGACAGGTAACGGTCGCCACGGTCACAAATGATCGCGACGATCACCGCGTTTTCCACCTCTCGGGACAACCGCAGCATCGCGGCCACTGCACCGCCAGAAGAGACACCACAGAAGATGCCTTCTTCACGGGCCAGACGACGCATCACGTCTTCGGCTTCGCGCTGAGCCATGTCGACAATCCGGTCGACCCGGTCAGCCTGGTAAATCTTCGGCAGGTACTCGGTCGGCCAACGGCGAATGCCGGGGATGGCTGCGCCTTCCATCGGTTGCAGGCCAATGATCTGGACGTTGGGGTTTTGTTCTTTCAAATAGCGCGACACGCCCATGATGGTGCCGGTGGTGCCCATCGAGCTGACAAAGTGGGTGACGGTGCCTTGGGTCTGATGCCAGATCTCCGGGCCGGTGCTGGTGTAGTGCGCTTCAGGGTTATCGCCGTTGGCAAACTGATCGAGCACCTTGCCACGACCTTCGGCCTGCAGCTTGTCGGCCAGATCGCGTGCACCTTCCATGCCGTCTTCCTGGGACACCAGAATCAGCTCCGCGCCATAGGCCGTCATGGCCGCCTTACGCTCGGCACTGGAGTTGTCAGGCATGATCAGGATCATCTTGTAGCCTTTGATCGCAGCGGCCATGGCCAGTGCGATGCCGGTATTGCCGGACGTGGCTTCAATCAGGGTGTCGCCGGGCTGGATCTGGCCGCGCGCTTCGGCGCGGGCAATCATCGACAGCGCCGGGCGGTCTTTGACCGAGCCCGCCGGGTTATTCCCTTCGAGCTTGAGCAATAACGTATTGGTGGTGTCGCCGGCCAGGCGCTGCAAGCGCACCAGCGGCGTGTTGCCGACGCAGTCGGCGATAGTGGGGTACTGCAAAGTCATGGCGTATTCGCAATCCGGACTGCGGGGGCGCACATCATACCGACAAACGCCAATTGGCCATATCACGCAAAGTACGGAGCTTATGGCGAAAGGCTATAAGCCCACATGACGAATGCGGTGTCATCGCTGTCGGACAGCGATTTACAGGCGGTGCGGCAAGTGGCAGGGCAAGCGCAGGTGCACCCGCAAACCCTGCCCCGTGTTTTCTGCCCATAAGCTGCCGCCTTGCAGTCGCAATGCATTGCGCGCAATGCTCAAGCCCAATCCAAAACCGCCATCGCCGGGTCGCGAACCATCGAGCCGGATAAACGGCGCAAAGATGCGCTCCAGCTCTTGCGGCGCCACACCGCCCCCCTGATCGTCGATCCACAAATGCCACTGGTCGCCTTCACGCAGGCCACTGAGGCTGACTAGCCCTGCGGGCGGGGAATGCCGAATGGCATTGCGCAGGATGTTTTCCAGAGCTTGCGCCAGGCTGTTGAGATGCCCGTGTACCCAGCACTCGGCGCCCACAAAACATGGCAGGCGCGATTCAGGCCAGCCGCTTTCAAAGCAGGCGTTTTCGCTGATCATTTCCCACAGCGCCTGGACCTGAATCGCTTCCACCGGCAGTGGTCCGCGCTCAGCGTCGAGCCAGGCCAGTTGCAGGGTGTCTTCCACCAAACGCTGCATGCCATCGACTTCGCGGCTCAAACGCTCGCGCAACGCGGCTTGGCCCTGCTCGCTGTCGCACGCCACGCGTAAACGGCTCAACGGTGTACGCAGCTCGTGGGACAGGTCACGCAGCAACTGCTGCTGTTGGCTGACGGTGTTTTGTAATCGCTCCGACATTTGATCGAACGCACGCCCCAAATCACCCAACTCATCCTGCCGGCTGGTGGTCTGGCTCGACAGGCGTGCACCCAATTGGTCGGCGCGCCAGGCGTGAGCCTGCTCTCGCAGTTGATTGAGCGGCACGATCAGCAAGCGATAAAGGCCTGCACACAGCAATAAGGTGAACAGCCCCGGAATCACACCGTTAATGATGATGCGCCAGACGAGCTGCGAATGCCCCGGCATGAAGCGCTGCGGCAGCTCAATGACTAAAAAACCCGTGGACGAGTCCCGCACAAACGGCACTTTCATCCACGGGCGGGCGTTTTTCAAATGGCTGATGGGCCAGTCCACCCCGCGCAGAAAGGTCAGGCGCTGGTTTTCAAGCGCATTGAGCGGGTAACTGCTTAGCGACTGCAAATCCTGCCCGATGACGCCGATCCAGCCACTTTCCACGTGCCCCATCGCTTGCAGCCATTGATCGACACCCGCCTCTCCAGCGTGCTCCCAGGCGGTTTGCGCCTCACCGGCATACCGCATCAGCGTGCTGCGGGCTTCCTGGGAGAGAAATCCGGTGCGTTTGTCCATGTAGCGGCCCCACGACCAGCTCAGCCAGATCATCAGCAAGCAAAAAGCCACCAGCAGACACGCCAGCTTCCAGAACACCGAGTGCTTGCCGGGGACCTTATAAGGCATCGCTGGCACTCAGCACGTAACCTTTGCCCCACACCGTGCGCACTTCCCGGGCGTGATAACCGACGCTCTTAAGCTTGCGGCGAATCTGGCTGATGTGCATGTCGAGGCTGCGATCGTGGGGAGCGTAGCCGCGTTGCAGCACATGCTGGTACAGAAAGGCTTTGCTCAGCACTTCATCGGCATGGCGATTAAGGGTGTCGAGCAGGCGAAATTCGCTGCGGGTCAGGCCTGCGTACTGCGCGCCATGGCGCACGTCGCTGGCAGCGTCATCGAAGACCAGCCCGGTTTCAAGGTCGACCGGCAGTGACACCGCACTGGCACGGGGCGTGCGGTCCAGCGCCACCCGCCGCAAGATGGCTTCGATACGCACTTTCAGTTCGGCCATGCTGAACGGTTTGGGCAGGTAGTCATCGGCGCCCAACTGAAACCCGTTGATGCGGTCTGCTTCGGCGCCCAGGGCCGACATCAGAATGACCGGTAATGCATGGGTCTGGCGCAACTGCGTAAGCACCTGCAAGCCATTCATACCGGGCAGCAAAATGTCCATCAGCACCACGTCAAAGGGCTGCTGTTGCGCAAGGCTCAAACCGTCCTGGCCGTTCTGACACCAGACCACGTCAAACCCGGCGCGCTGCAACTGCTCCTGCAGGTAAGCGCCCAACACGGGATCGTCTTCGATGGTCAACAGGCGGTAAGGATTAATCAGGGCGGGAGTCATTAGCGTCTGCAAGTCATTCTCAATCGCTGATTATTCAAGATTGAACCGACGCGGGCAACCGGCACGACGCTGACTGTCGACTGATGTCGATCAACACCACGCTCCACAGGGTAAATTTCTGCACGTCGGGCGCGGGGCAAATCGCTACACTGCCAGGCAAACCTGCGCCGGATGCGCCGGGCAAGATCAGAAAAACGTGGAGCTGGAGAATTGCGTGCTTAAAAATCTGGGAATCAAAGGCCGCGTATTGCTGCTCACGTTACTGCCCGTCACCTTGATGGCGATGGTGCTGGGCGGCTACTTCACCTGGGTGCAACAGTCAGAGTTGCAGTCCCAACTGTTGCAGCGCGGCGAAATGATTGCCGAGCAGCTCGCTCCACTGGTCGCACCCGCACTCGGCCGCCACGACACCGCCCTGCTGGCGCGCATCGCCACCGAGTCCCTGGAGCAACAGGATGTGCGGGCCGTGTCGTTCCTCGACGCCAATCACAAAACCCTCGCCCACGCTGGCCCGATCATGCTCAATCAGGCGCCGTTGGGTAACAGCACACAATTGCTGCAACGTACCGACAACGACGCCACACGCTATTTGCTCCCGGTCTTTGGTCGTCATCGCAACCTGGCGGGCGACGTGATTCCCAACGAAGCCCATCGGCTGCTGGGCTGGGTCGAGCTTGAACTGTCCCACAGCAACATGTTGCTGCGTGGCTATCGCAGCTTGTTTGCCAGTTTGCTGCTGATCGCCAGCGGGCTGGCGTTCACCGCCTTGCTGGCCTTGCGCATGAGCCGCACGATCAATGCGCCGTTGGGGCAGATCAAGCAGGCCGTCGCGCAACTCAAGGACGGGCGACTGGAAACCCGCCTGCCACCGTTGGGCAGTCATGAGCTGGACGAACTGGCTTCGGGCATCAACCGCATGGCCGAAACCCTGCAGAACGCGCAGGAAGAACTGCAAAACAGCGTCGATCAGGCCACCGAAGACGTGCGCCAGAACCTTGAGACCATCGAAATCCAGAACCTTGAGCTGGACCTGGCGCGCAAGGAGGCACTGGAGGCCAGCCGCATCAAGTCCGAGTTTCTGGCCAACATGAGCCACGAAATCCGCACCCCGCTCAATGGCATTCTGGGCTTCACCCATTTGCTGCAAAAAAGCGAGCTGACCCCGCGCCAGTTCGATTACCTGCACACCATCGAAAAATCGGCCGACAACCTGCTGGGCATCATTAACGAAATCCTCGACTTCTCGAAAATCGAAGCCGGCAAGCTGGTGCTCGACAGCACCCCGTTCAACCTGCGTGATTTGTTGCAAGACACGCTGACCATCCTCGCCCCGTCCGCCCACGAGAAGGGTCTGGAGCTGGTCAGCCTGGTGTACCGCGACACCCCCCTGTCGTTGATTGGCGACCCGCTGCGGCTCAAACAAATCCTCACCAATCTGGTCAACAACGCGATCAAGTTCACCCGCGAAGGCACCATCGCCGTGCGCGCCATGCTCGAAGACGAGGATGAGGACGACGGCAGCGTGCAACTGCGCATCAGCGTTCAAGACACTGGCATCGGCCTGACCAGTGAAGATGTGCGGGCGCTGTTTCAGGCCTTCAGCCAGGCAGACAACTCGCTGTCGCGCCAGCCCGGCGGGACGGGGCTGGGCCTGGTCATTTCCAAGCGCTTGGTGGAGCAGATGGGCGGTGAAATCGGGGTCGAGAGCACGCCCGGCGAAGGGTCGGTGTTCTGGATCAGTGTCAAGCTGCCCAAAGCCCGGGACGACGTGGAAGACCTGCCGAGTGCGCCGCTGCTGGGCCGTCGCGTGGCATTGCTGGAAAAACATGACCTGGCCTGCCAGGCCTTGCAGCATCAGCTCGAAGACTGCGGGCTGGACGTCACGCCCTTCAATACCCTCGAAAACCTGTGCAACGGTGTGACCAGTGCCCATCACACCGAACAGGCCTTCGATCTGGCGGTGTTTGGCGTCACCGCCTCGGATTTGCCGCCGGAACGGCTGAATCAGCACATCTGGGACCTCGACCGCATGGGCTGCAAGGTGCTGGTGCTGTGCCCCACCACTGAACAGCAGTTATTTGCCGCAGCGGTGCCCAACTCCCATGAGCAGTTGCAATCCAAACCCTTCTGTACCCGCAAGTTACGTCGCACGCTGGCGGAGCTGGTCCAGCCCCGTCACACCCGCAGCGAGCGTGGCGAGTTACTGGCCAGCCGCGCCCCGCGAATCCTGTGTGTCGACGACAACCCGGCCAACCTGCTGCTGGTGCAAACCCTGCTCGAAGACATGGGCGCCAATGTCACAGCTGTGGACAGCGGCTATGCGGCAATTGATGCGGTCAAGGCCCACGCCTTCGATCTGGTGCTGATGGATGTGCAAATGCCGGGCATGGACGGCCGCGAAACCACTGAGTTGATTCGCCAATGGGAAAGCGAGCGCCAGTCCACCCCGCTACCCATTGTGGCGCTCACTGCCCACGCCATGGCCAACGAGAAACGGGCCCTGCTGCAAAGCGGTATGGACGACTACCTGACCAAACCCATCAGCGAACGCCAACTGGGCCAAGTGGTGTTGAAGTGGACCGGGCTGGCGCTGATCAACCAGGTCAGCGATCACCCTCAAGAGCCGCCGACCACTGACACACACCTTCAGGTGCTGGATCACGAGGAAGGCCTGCGTCTGGCGGCGGGTAAGCCGGATTTGGCCGCTGACATGCTGGCCATGCTGCTGGCCTCGCTGGAGTCCGACCGCGAAGCGATCCGTCAGGCCCGTCAAGCCAACGACAACAGCGCCCTGATCGAACGGGTTCACCGCTTGCATGGCGCCACCCGCTACTGCGGCGTACCGCAATTGCGCGCCGCCTGCCAGCGTACCGAAACACTGCTCAAGCAACAGAGCTCCAACGCGTACGCTGCACTGGACGAGCTGGATCACGCGATTGTCCGGCTCGCCACTGAAGCCCGCAGCGCCGCTTGATACCTTCTGCACTTAACCCAGGAAGACTCCCATGCGCATCCTTCTGTTCAGCAGCCAGACCTACGACCGCGACAGCTTCACCGCTGCCGCGCAACACGACGACCTTGAGCTGCACTTCCAGCCCGCGCGCCTGAACCTCGATACCGTGGCCCTGGCCCATGACTACGACGTGGTCTGCCCATTCATCAATGACGATTTGAGCGCCCCGGTGCTGGAGCAATTGGCCCTCGGCAAAACACGCCTGATCGCCCTGCGTTCGGCCGGTTACAACCATGTCGACCTGCCTGCCGCCAAGCGTCTGGGCCTGAGTGTGGTGCGCGTACCGGCGTATTCGCCACATGCCGTGGCCGAGCACGCAGTGGCGCTGATTCTGGCACTCAACCGTCGCCTGCACCGCGCCTACAACCGCACCCGCGAGGGCGACTTCACCCTGCATGGACTGACCGGCTTTGATGTGGTGGGTAAAACGGTGGGCGTGGTCGGCACCGGGCAAATTGGCGCCACCTTCGGCAAAATCATGGCCGGCTTCGGTTGTAAGCTGCTGTGTTTCGACCCTTACCCAAACCCGGATCTACTGGCCCTGGGCGCCGAATACGTAAGCCTGCCCGAATTGATCGCGGGCTCACACATCATCAGCCTGCATTGCCCGCTGACCGCAGAAAACAAGCACATGATCAACAGCGAGAGCCTCGCCACCCTGCAACACGGCGCCATGCTGATCAACACCGGGCGCGGTGCACTGGTGCATACGCCGTCCCTGATCGAAGCCCTGAAAAGCGGGCAACTCGGGTACTTGGGGCTGGACGTGTATGAAGAAGAAGCCCAGCTGTTTTTTGAAGACCGTTCCGACCTGCCATTGCAAGACGATGTGCTGGCACGCCTACTGACCTTCCCCAACGTCATCATCACGGCGCATCAGGCATTTCTGACCCACGAAGCCCTTAGCGCGATTGCCGGCACCACGCTGGACAACATCGCGGCCTGGAAAGCCGGAACGCCCCACAACCTGATCGAAGGTTAAGCGCCCACGCCTCGAGGTTTGGAGTCTGCGTGCTAGCATAGCGGCCTATTTGGAGGACCCATGGTCGAACACGATTTCCGCTACAACCTGCTTAGCCCGCAGCACACCCTGATCGAATGCCGCGCCCTGATGCCCGGCCGCTATCAAGTCACCGGCAACGGTGGCTCGATTCAGAACAATGACGTGCTGCTGGTCACCCTCAAGGGCAGTAAAGACCTGGCCATGCGCCTGACCGTCGAAAAAGTTCGTCACTTGATCAACCCTCGCGGCCAATGGGTGGCCGTCGCCCAAGGCCCGGTGTTTGGCGAACTGGCGGTTCACACGTGGCAGGTCAACTGCGACGGCTGCGCCAAAGAACTGAAGTTTGAATTCGCCGTTGACGCGAAGCTGGGCGTCAAGGCGCAAAAACCGGCCGCCAGCGCGCGCATTGCCGAGTTGGGCTGGCGCACCGAAGGCAGCAAGCACCTGTGCCCAACATGCCAAAAGGAAGCTGCATGAAGCGTTTGACCCTGATTGCACTGCTGGGCGCCAGCCTGATGGGCTGCGCGGGTGACCCGGTGAAATTGCAGCAGAACCACACGTACGTACTGGAGTGGATCGGCGACCGCCCGCTGATCGACAACAGCCACCTGACCGTGACCCTGGACGATGCGGGCCGCGCCTATGGCAGCGGCGGTTGCAACCACTGGTTCGCGCCCTACACGCTGGACGGCCACACGTTGACCTTCGGCGGCGTCGGCAGCACCCGCAAAGCATGCGCGCCAGCACTGATGGAGCAGGAGCACCGCTTCTTCGAAGCGCTGCAAACCGTGGAACGCTGGGATATCTCGCCCATTGAGCAAGTGCGCTTCTGGCCTGCCGAAGGCAAGCCGTTACGCCTGTGGCCCGAAGAAAACTGATCGCGCCTCATCGGTAGCCGCAGCCCAAGGCGGCTACCGTGCTTAATGCCCGCGCAGTTCCTTGATCTTGGCCATCACCCCTGCGGCGGTCTGTTCACCCATCAACTGCGCCTGCACTTTGCCCTTCTCATCGAGAATGTAGGTCACCGGCAGCGCTTCACTGCGCGGCAAGTCAAAGACCTCAGCCGGGTCCTGAGCCAGCACCGTGAAGGTAATCCCCAACGCGGTGGCTGCATCGCTCAGCTCCTTGCCTTGCAAACCATCGAAGTTCACCCCGAACACCCCCACGGACTGCCCTTGCAGCTGTTTTTCCAGCGCATTGAGTTCCGGGATCTCGACCCGGCACGGCCCGCACCATTCGGCCCAGTAGTTGATGACCTTCCACTGCTTGTCGAGGCGCTCGGACGCCACTTTTTCGCCGTGTTGGTCCACCCCGTAATCATTGCCGCAACCCGCCAGCATTAACGTGGCAGTGATGGCAGCGAGCGCGATGAGTCGCTTAAACATGCGTTGATCCTTCTCGATAAGACACACAAATAACCGGGGGACGGCGGCCAATTACCGCACAAGGTTCAGGCGCGGCCGTCAGGCGGGTAGAATAGCCGCCACCTTACCCAAGATGCGACCCGCACATGACCGATCTGACGCTTTATCACAACCCGCGCTGCTCGAAATCCCGCGGTGCGCTCGAACTCCTTGAAGCCCGCGGCCTGACGCCAACCGTGGTGCGTTACCTCGAAACACCACCCACCGCTGATGAATTGACCGACCTGCTGGCCAAGCTGAAGATCAGCGCCCGCCAGCTGTTGCGCACCGGCGAAGATGAATACAAAACCCTTAACCTGGCCGACAACAGCCTCAGCGACGCGCAGCTGATCGACGCCATGGCCGCTCACCCCAAATTGATCGAACGCCCGATTCTGGTGGCGGGCGACCGCGCAATCATCGGTCGACCGCCTGAAAACGTACTGGAGATCTTGCCATGAGCGCGCCTTACATTCTGGTTCTGTATTACAGCCGCAACGGGTCTACCCATGACATGGCCCGGCATATCGCACGCGCAATTGAACAGGGCGGCATGGAAGCGCGCTTGCGCACGGTGCCTGCCATTTCCACCGAGTGCGAAGCCGTTGCCCCGACGATTCCGGCAGAAGGCGCGATGTACGCCAGCCTCGATGACCTCAAGCACTGTTCAGGATTGGCACTGGGCAGCCCGACCCGTTTCGGCAACATGGCCGCGCCCCTGAAGTACTTTCTCGATGGCACCAGCAATTTGTGGCTGACCGGCGCACTGGTGGGCAAACCCGCTGGCGTGTTCACCTCCACCGCCAGCCTGCATGGCGGTCAAGAAACCACCCTGCTGTCCATGCTGCTGCCGCTGATGCACCACGGCATGTTGATTACCGGCCTGCCTTATAGCGAGTCAGCGTTGTTGCAGACCACTGCGGGCGGCACGCCCTACGGGCCAAGTCACCACGCCGGCGCCGATGGCAAACGCGGGCTGGATGAACACGAAATCGCCCTTTGCCGCGCCCTCGGTCAGCGTCTGGCCAGCATCGCGTTGAAACTGGAGACCCCCCGTGGCTAAAAAGCCCAAAGTGTTGCCGTCCATCGAATGGCTACAACCTCGGGTGCGCTTGATGCGCGTCTTGAGCCTGGTGTGTTTCTTTGGCTTTATCGGCTTGCTGTGCGTGTATTACCTGATGTTCGCCGACTTGCACGGCGCACGCCCATGGGTGATTTTGCTGATCGAATTGGTGCCGCTGATGTTCCTGGTGCCGGGCATACTGATCGGCAATCCGCGGGGCCATTCCTTCACGTGTTATGTAATCAACCTGTACCTGATCAAAGGCGCCTTGGCGGCGTTCGATCCCAATCGGCAAGTGTTCGGCCTGCTGGAGATCGCCGGGAGTGTGGCGGTGTTTGTCAGCGCGATGCTGTTTGTGCGCTGGCGCCATCAGCTGGATCGACGGCTGGCAGGGGAATAGCCGTCCACCTTGCGCCGCACCGGCGAGCTCAGGTCAATGATTGACGGTCAGTGCCAGCATCTGTGACAGCTGGCACATCGGCCGCCCGCTCTCGGCGTGCCACTGGTTGAACGCATTTTGCACAATCGCCAGATCCCGCAGGCTGGTGGGCGCCTTGTCCACCAGCTTCTGCGCATTCAATGCAGCCACGACATCATCGCTGGGCACGAACGTGTCTTTACCGACCATGCGCAAAAACCGAGGCGCCGACAGACCGCCCAACTGATGCCCGTGTTTGGCCAGATACTTCCACAGCCCGACAATGTCAGTCACCGGCCATTGAGCGATGAATGCGCCAAAGCTGCCGTGTTCGTGAGCGATGTCGAGCACCATCTGTGCATTGCGCGGCACGCTTTTAAGCTTGCCCAAATGGCGAATGATCCGCGCATCCTGCATCAGTCGCTCCAGGTGTTCTGCGCCCATCAGCACTACTTTTTCCGGATCGAAACCAAAAAACACCTCTTCGAACACGGGCCACTTCGCGTCGACCACGCTGTGCTTGAGCCCGGCACGAAAGACCCGCAGGGCCAGGGTCGAGAGATAACGGTCGTCGGGAATCGCCCGCAATTGCGCGGCCGTTCGCGGCACCGGCAACCGGGCTTCGAGCGCGGCTGCCGAACCAAAGCGGTTCAAACAATATTCGTGCAGCCATTTGTAGTCGCGCATGCCCTCTCCTCTTGGCAAATAGGGTGTCACTTCGGGATCAGAGCCCTGTTCAGGCCTAGAGGTTCAGCAAATTGACGAAGCGCGGCGTGGCCGTTTCGTCGATTTTCAGGCTGGCGAAGTCAAACAGACTGCGGTCGGCCAACTGGGACGGGATCACATTCTGCAAGCTGCGGAAGATGCTCTCGGTGCGGCCCGGCGTCTTGCGGTCCCATTCCTGAAGCATGTCCTTGACCACTTGACGTTGCAGGTTTTCCTGCGAGCCGCACAGGTTGCACGGGATGATCGGGAACTGCTGCAAATCGGAGTACGCCTGGATGTCTTTCTCGTTGCAGTACGCCAGCGGACGGATCACCACATTACGGCCGTCGTCGGACAGCAGCTTGGGTGGCATCGCCTTGAGGGTGCCGTTGAAGAACATATTGAGGAAGAACGTCTCGACGATGTCGTCGCGGTGATGCCCCAATGCCATCTTGGTCGCACCGATTTCATCGGCAAACGTATAGAGCGTGCCGCGACGCAAGCGCGAGCACAGCGAACACGTGGTCTTGCCTTCCGGAATCAGTTCCTTGACCACCGAGTACGTGTCTTTTTCAACGATGTGGTATTCCACGCCCAACGTCTTGAGGTAGGCCGGTAATACATCTTCCGGGAAGCCCGGCTGTTTCTGGTCCATGTTCACGGCAACGATTTCGAAGCTGATCGGCGCCACTTTCTGCAAGTGCAACAGCACGTCGAGCAAGGTGTAGCTGTCTTTGCCGCCCGACAGACAGACCATCACCTTGTCACCGTCTTCAATCATGTTGAAGTCGGCGACGGCCTCACCGGTCAATCGGCGCAGGCGTTTCTGGAGTTTAATTTGAGAGACCGAAAGAGTGCCCATAGCGCTTCAATTCCGCGAGTTAAGACAAAAAGGCGGCGATTTTACCCTTAAAGCGCCCGCGCACGAACCCCCTCTGTCCGCCCATAAGACGTGACCGCAATTACGCGCCGGACTGACAGCACAATATGCTCTAAGGCCCTGGCTTCATGAGCCGGAAGGTTTCCTATACTGCGACTTAAGGCCGCAAGCCCTGCTTGAAACTCATAGTGTCTGGCTGCGCGACCGGTACGCGTCCCACTGGGGGCGATGCGTTTCATTACAGGAGCGACAGCCATGATCCATCACGTTGTGGGCCTCTTTACCCACCCCGATCAAGAGTGGCGGCAAATCCGCAGTGATGCCGAAGAAAGCATCAGCCACATGTACCTCACCCATACCCTGATCCTGGCCGCGATCCCGGCCATCTCGGCGTTTATCGGCACCACCCAGGTCGGGTGGGTCATCGGCAACCGGGCCCCGGTGATGCTCACCATTGACAGCGCGCTGTGGATGACAGTCATGTCTTACTTGTCGATGCTGGTGGGGGTCGGCGTAATGGGCGCATTCATTCACTGGATGGCGCGCACCTACGATGCCCAACCCAGCCTGGCGCGGTGTGTCGCCTTCGCCACGTACACCGCCACACCGTTGTTTATCGGCGGGCTGGCGGCGCTGTATCCGCACATGTGGCTGGGTATGGTCGTGGGCACGGCTGCGATTTGCTACACCGTGTATTTGCTGTATGTCGGCCTGCCCACCTTCATGAACATCGACCCTGATGAAGGCTTTTTGTTTTCGAGTTCGGTGCTGGCGGTCGGTCTGGTGGTGCTGGTAGCGATCATGGCATTTACCGTGATCGTTTGGGGGTTGGGCGTCGGCCCGGTCTACACCAACTGACAAGCGCATCCTGTAGCCGCGTCCTGTGCCCGCGGCTACAGGATGTACAGCCGGGCGAACCGCTCGGCACTTTGACCCTTCGCCTGCTTCAGGCTTGCGGCATAATCGCGGGCTCTGGAGAACCGAACCGCATGCCCGAGTTGCTCAATACCCGCGTTGAAGACTGTTTCAAACAAGCCGAAGCGTTTTTCAAACGACCTTTCAAACGCCCCGTGGTCAGCTTCAAGCTGCGCGGCCAAAAGGCGGGCGTGGCGCATCTGCATGAAAACCTGCTGCGCTTCAATCCACAGCTGTACCGCGAAAACAGCGACGATTTCCTCAAGCAAACCGTGGCCCACGAGGTCGCGCACCTGATCGCCCATCAACTGTTTGGCGACCGCATAGCGGCCCATGGAGAAGAGTGGCAATTGATCATGCGCGGGGTGTACGAATTGCCGCCCAACCGCTGCCATACGTATGACATCAAACGCCGTAGCGTCACCCGTTATATCTATCGTTGCCCCTGCCCGGACAGCGACTTCCCTTTTACCGCCCAACGCCACGGACTGGTCAACAAAGGCCGACGGTACCTGTGCCGTAAATGCCGCAACACGCTGGTCTTCACGGGCCAGACCCGGATCGAATAAACGGGTATAAAAATTTGGGGGAGGTTCACCGACGCATATCCGAACATTGGATAACCCAAGCAGTTAACCAGGGCTGGAGCGTTGTTCTTTGACTTCCCCCCCACGCGCTGTACTGCGCGCTCCAGGCGATTTGGCCGGTGTGGTCGGTCAGTTCTTGTGGCGTACCCAAATGGTCGCACTGGTACCACGCCAGTACGTCTATCGGCAGCGCTTGCGGGGTGTGGGTCCACAGCGGGTCTTTATCGATGTAGTAGGCACCGGTGTAACTCAGCTGGGCCAAGAGGCGCATCGGTTGGTGACGCAGGGCTTGGGCCACGGGGACGAAGGTGCCGGGTTCGTAGAGGTAGTGAACGGTTTTGCCACTGGCGCCGTCAGCCTGTGCAGGGCTGCTTTCCCATGCCAAAGTGTCGCCGTCCCAGCCGAACAGGATGAAGCCGCAGCCCAGTTCGCGCTGTTTGCGGGCCTGTTCGTTTCGGTTCCACTGCGAGCCCGCTTCGTTTCGGTGTGGGTGGTGGGCGTTGGAGTATTTGTAGAGGCGTCTTCCCAGCGGGTCGTAGGCGTAGTCGACGCGCAGTCGGTTGTCTTCAAAGCGTACCAGGCGGTCGAACAGGTCCCAGTGCAGGCGGCTCTGCTGGCCGTTGTGCCAGCGGCGGGTCTGGTTGCCGCGTTCGTCGTATTCGTAGTGGGTGCCGGCGTATTCGCGCAGCAGGTTGTCCATCAGTTTGTTGCGCTTGGCGTCCTGGTCCAGCGGGCGTTGGTGCTGTTGGGTTTTTTCATCCAGCAGGCGCCCGGCCGAGTCCCATTGCTGGGTTTGCAGCAGGCGGTTGCCCTGGTGGCGGACGACTTCGCGGTCGTCGCGCTCGTAGCCGATCAGTTCGTGTTCGTCGAGGCGCATGCCCAGCAGGTGGCCGCTGCCGTAGGTCAGCCAGCTGACTTTGTGGCCATCCGGGCGGGTGGTGGTGATGCGTTGGTTGAGCACGTCATATTCGTGCTGCTCTATGCACTCCTTTGATTAGCGTGAAGCGTGGACAGGAAGCCAAGCTTGGCGTGATCAAGATACGACGTACTTGCATTGGCGACGCTGAGCCATTGCTGATGATATTTAATTATTAAAGAGCGCTGGTGTGGCTGGCTGAACCGTGAGCCAAATCAGCCATCGACTGCCGTCTAAGTTAGTGTAGAGGGGGGATTGTCGGTGACAACGCCGTCGTACTCGGCGGCATACCTAAGGAATCTCCGAACAAGCCTTCAGTTATGCGAGAATCCCCGCAACACCTGATCCGAGCCGCCCATGAGCCAGATGAGCTTTTCCGACTTTGAGTACGCCGGCAAGCGCAAGCAAACCCGCCGAGAGCGCTTCCTCGCCGAAATGGATCAGGTGGTGCCCTGGGCAGGCCTGCTGGAGCTGATCGAACCGTTCTACCCCAAGGCCGGCGGCGGTAGAAAACCCTATCCTCTGGAAACCATGCTGCGCATCCA
>NZ_JAAQWY010000033.1:0-68079 GCF_012985765.1 Pseudomonas sp. WS 5071
CGCCTTTCTCTTTCAGGCGCACGGCTTCTTCCACTGCGATTTCGCAGAAGGGGTTCATCGACATCTTGACGTTGGCGAGGTCAACGCCGGAGTTGTCCGCTTTGACGCGAACTTTAACGTTGTAATCGACCACTCGTTTGACAGCTACAAGAACCTTCATGGATTCCTCGTTACTCTCCGGTGAAAAGAAAGTCGCCTAGGCGAACCTGGCGGTTGATGCTCATCAGCACAAGGGCACCTCCAAAGATCGTTGCCTTGCCCTGCTTATATAAAGAAGGACGAGTGCCCAAAACTTCCCTTTGCGACCGCTTATCGGATGTGACTGGCAAGTCATTCATCGCAATGACGTGTAAACTTCGCTCAAAAAATGGCAGGCCCCATCAGGCTAATGCCTGTGCCCTGTCTTTAGAGGTGCTCTTGAAACCAACAATCAGCCTACGGCGAGCGCAAAACCGCCCGTATCTTGACCGGAACGCCTTTTGCGGTCAATACAGCAAATCGGCCACTTTAGAGCCGCGCGTCATTGATTTGTCTGGGTTGCAGGGATTTCAAACAAACGTTTGTATTGGACCCCGCGGGTGGTGTAGATATAATGCCGCCCCTTAGAGAGAGCGGTGCGTCATCCATTGCGTCTTCAGCGAGCGCCGAGGAAATAATGGATGAAACGCCAAACCTCCAATTAGAAAAATACCGTTGAGCCTTGAGTAGGAGATAGCCTGTGGAACGCGAATACATGGAATTCGACGTGGTCATCGTCGGCGCCGGCCCTGCCGGTTTGTCCGCCGCCTGCCGTTTGAAGCAGAAGGCCGCCGAAGCCGGTAACGAAATCAGCGTCTGCGTGGTTGAAAAAGGCTCTGAAGTCGGTGCACACATCCTGTCTGGCGCCGTGTTTGAACCCCGCGCCCTGAACGAATTGTTCCCGGACTGGAAAGAACTGGGCGCTCCACTCAATACACCGGTCACCCGCGACGATATTTATGTACTGCGCAGTGATACCACCTCGACCAAGGTGCCGGACTTCTTTGTGCCCAAGACCATGCACAACGAAGGCAACTACATCATCTCGCTGGGCAACCTGTGCCGCTGGCTGGCGCAACAGGCCGAGAACCTGGGTGTGGAAATCTATCCCGGCTTTGCCGCACAAGACGTCCTGCTTGATGAAAACAACGTGGTCCGCGGGATCATCACTGGCGACTTGGGTGTTGACCGAGAAGGCAACCCAAAAGAAGGCCTGTACACCCCGGGCATGGAACTGCGCGGCAAGTACACGCTGTTCGCAGAAGGCTGCCGCGGTCACCTTGGTAAACAACTGATCGAACGCTTCAAGCTGGACGCCGACGCAGACAGTCAGCACTACGGTATCGGCCTGAAAGAAATCTGGGAAATCGACCCGTCCAAACATCAGCCCGGCCTTGTGGTTCACACCGCGGGCTGGCCTCTGGACGTTATGAGCAGCGAGAACACCGGCGGCTCTTTCCTGTATCACCTGGAAAACAACCAGGTCGTGGTCGGCCTGATTGTTGACCTGTCCTACAGCAACACCTTCCTTTCGCCGTTCGATGAGTTCCAGCGCCTCAAGCATCACCCGGTGCTCAAGCAGTACCTTGAAGGCGGCAAGCGCATCAGTTACGGCGCCCGAGCCATTTGCAAGGGCGGCTTGAACTCGCTGCCTAAAATGGTCTTCAACGGCGGCGCATTGATCGGTTGCGATTTGGGCACGCTGAACTTCTCCAAAATCAAGGGCAGCCACACGGCGATGAAGTCCGGCATGCTCGCCGCCGATGCAGTGGCTGATGCACTGCTCGCCGGTTCCGAAGGCGGTGATGCGCTCAATACGTACGTTGAAGCCTTCAAAGGCAGTTGGCTGTTCGACGAGTTGTTCGCCAGCCGTAACTTCGGTCCGGCGCTGCACAAGTTCGGCCCTATCCTGGGCGGCGGTTTCAACTGGATGGATCAGAACCTCTTCGGCGGCAAACTGCCGTTCACGTTGCACGACAACAAGCCAGACTACGCGTGCCTGAAGCTGGCCAAAGACTGTAAGAAGATCGACTACCCGAAACCCGACGGCAAGCTCAGCTTCGACAAACTCAGTTCAGTGTTCCTCTCCAGCACCAACCATGAAGAAGAACAGCCTTGTCACCTCAAGCTGCGCGATCCGAACATCCCGATCAGCGTCAACCTGCCGCTGTACGATGAGCCGGCTCAACGCTACTGCCCGGCGGGCGTGTATGAAGTGATCACTCAGGAAAGCGGTGAGAAGCGCTTCCAGATCAACGCGCAAAACTGCGTTCATTGCAAAACGTGCGACATCAAAGACCCGTCGCAGAACATCACTTGGGTTACCCCAGAAGGGGCTGGCGGCCCGACTTACCCGAATATGTAGGCCTGAAGCGGCCACTTAGCTGCTGAAGAGACGACAAGATGTCACGAGCGGCCCCGCTATCGGGGCCACTCACGCAATCATCAACAGTCTTACGCTGCTTTTAGTGGCGACAGGCACGCAAGAACTGCTCGCTACAATCCTCCCGCCCCTTCATGCCCCGGACTGCGCTCGAAATAGCGTTTGTACTCGCGGCTGAACTGCGACGTACTTTGATAACCCACCCGCTCTGCCACTTGCGCAACGCCCAAGCCCTCATTCAACAGCAACTGCTGAGCCCGCAATAAGCGCAAGCGCTTGAGGTACTGCACGGGCGACAACAGCGTACTGCGCTTGAAATGCTCATGAAAAGTGGAGGCGCTCATGTTCGCGCAACGCGCCAGCGTCTCGACGTTCAATGGCTCAGCGAAATGTTCGTGTAAATGGCTGAGGGACGCTGCCACCCGTGCGAACTGGCCTTGCTGCTCGACCAGCGCGCGCAATACGCCTGCCTGCGGTCCTCGCAAGGCCGCAAAGAGCACTTCGCGCAACCGCGCCTTGCCCATGATCCGGCACTCCAAAGGGTCGTGCAGACAGCGCAGTAACCGCTCAACCGCTTGGCGCATTTCGTCATCCAGCACGGCTGAGGTCATGGACTCGGGCGTTTGAGCAATAGCGCTGCGATCAGGATCACGCCCCATTGCCAGCACCAACTCACCGAGCACGGCGCGGTCAATACTGATGGCCACACCCAGCAGGGGAACTTGCTCAGATGCAAAGGTCTCACACTCGAACGGGACGGATAACGCCTGCACCAGATAATGCCCTGCGCCATATTCCAGTGTCCGCTGTCCGAGATAGGCCAACTTACTGCCCTGAGCGATGACCATTAGGCTAGGCTCATAAATCTGCGGCATGCGCGCCACTGCCCGACAGGCAGAAACCACGCGCACTTCGGGCAACAATGTCGATACAAAACCGATTTGCGAGGCCAACGGCTGGATCAATGAAACCAGCGTGGCATTCTCGTCGCGGTGGCGAGTCAAAAACATGCAGACAACTTCACAAGAGGAATAGACAGGCGCATCTTCGCAGAATTGACGGTTAAAACCAGATCCACCCCGACACGCCGGAGGAATAGGCATAACAGGCGGAGGAATCGTCATAGTCCTGACAGGCAGGCGGGCGCAAAATCACCTCCTTGTTTACAGTCAATGTTTCGCGAGGTTCTCCATGTCCAACGTCACCTATAACGCCATCGGCTACGCCGCTAAAACCGCTTGCGCTCCTTTGACGCCGATGCAGTTCAACCGTCGCGCGCCGCGCCCGGACGACGTCGCCATCGAGGTCATGTACTGCGGCGTGTGCCACTCCGATATTCACCAAGTGCGTAACGATTGGGGCTTTGCCGTTTACCCGGTCATGCCGGGCCACGAAATCGTCGGCAAAGTGACTGCAGTGGGCAGCGCCGTGACCAAGTACAACGTGGGCGATCTGGTTGGAGTGGGCTGCATGGTCGACTCGTGCCGCGAATGCTCCGCGTGCAAGGAAGACCTGGAGCAATATTGCCTCGAAGGTTTTACCCAAACGTACGGCTCGCCGGACCGCATCGATGGCACCACCACCATGGGCGGCTACTCGGACAGCATCGTGGTACGCGAAGATTTCGTGGTGCGCATCCCGGAAAACCTTGACCCGGCGAGCGCAGCACCGCTGCTGTGTGCCGGCATTACCACCTACTCGCCCCTGCAACACTACGGGGTTGAGCCGGGCGACAAGGTGGGTGTACTGGGCATGGGCGGCCTGGGCCATATGGGCATCAAGTTCGCCAAGGCCATGGGCGCTGAAGTGACCTTGTTCACCCGCTCCGCCGCTAAGGCCGAGGAAGCCCGTCGTCAGGGAGCCGATCACGTGATCGTGTCCACCGATGCCGAGCAAATGAAGGCCGCTGCTGGCAGCTTCGACTTCTTGCTGGACACCATTCCGGTGAAACACGACCTAAACCCCTACCTCGAAACCCTGCGTTTTGACGGGGTGCATATTCTGGTGGGCCTGATCGAACCGATTGAACCTGCTGTCAACGCCTTCAATCTGGTATTCAAACGCCGCGTGCTGGCCGGGTCGTTGATTGGTGGGATCGCTGAGACTCAGGAAATGCTCGACTTCAGCGCAGCCAACGGTATTACTTGCGACATCGAAATGCTCGACATCAAAAACATCAATCAGGCGTTTGAACGCGTGCAGAAAGGCGACGTGAAATACCGCTTTGTGATTGATATGAAAACGCTGAAAGCCTAAGCGTTTACGCACCCGGGTCCGGGGCGATGGGGAAAAACTCCCCATGGCTCCAGACGCCGAACCACAACTGACCGTCAATCGGTCGCGTTTGCGCCAGCTCTACCAACTGGTAGAACACATTGCGATGGATCAAGGCTTCCAGATTCCGGCGCACCCGTAGGTAGGGCGAGGGCTCCTGAGTGACAGGGTCGATCGCTACCCGCACCGGATGCTCAGGACCCGCCTCAATCAGATCATCCACATTAGTGATGAATCGCAGCACCTGCTGCTCTCCCTCCCCCTGCACATCCAGTGCAACTGCCACAAATGGCGCGTCATCGACCTTTATGCCGACTTTTTCCACCGGTGTGATCAGAAAATAATCATCACCATCGCGACGAATTATGGTCGAGAACAATTTGACCATTGGCTTACGACCGATCGGCGTTCCCATGTAATACCACGTGCCATCACGGGCGATGCGCATGTCGATATCACCACAAAACGCGGTGTCCCACAGATGAACCGGCGGCAATCCCTTGTCGGCTCTCGGGATTTGCGCCAACAGATTACTGACGTCAACCGGCTCGCTCATGGTGCTTCCCTCGCTCTATTGGTCGCTCAAGCCTATCAAGCTGCGGGCGTACTTAGCCAGCGGCGGGCCAATCAGGTCGGCTGGTTTGTTGTCATGGAACGTCAGCAAGCCGCCACGGCTGCGGATGGTCGCCGTATCGATCAGGTATTGGGTGCTGGTTTCAATCAACATCACTTGAATCACACCGCTATCGATGCCCAAACGACTGATCTCTTCCTGATCCAGCCACTCGTCACTGTTACCAATGCGGTCGTCGGCACGGGCAAACCGCGTGTACAACAAATAATGAGCGCCGTATCCCCGCGCTTCGGTCATTGCTTCATCCAGCCCGACCGGCGCCTTGGCGCGACGCACCATTGGGAAATATTCAACAAAACCGTTAAACGCCTCTTCCGCGACTACGTTGGGCCGAACATAAGGGTCGCCAATTGGCTTGAAGGGGCCCTGAGCGATGTAAATAAAGGAATCAGGCTGAATGCGCAGGGAATTGCTGCGGCGCGTGTTGCTATGGTCCAGCAGACCGGCATCACTCATTTGATCACGTGCGCCTTGACCCAGGTCGCTGACCTTCATGCATCCACCCAGCGCCAACAAAGCCAGCAAAACAAACAGACTACGCATCCTGATCTCCTGATGACCGGCGACAAAAAACCGGCGAGTAGTCGCGTAATGCAGTTTGCGCGCCAGTTTGTGCAGTCACTTGAGGTTTAGCGCGGCCCGGTTTTAGCCGCCGATGATTTTCATCACGGTGGCGCCACCCGAGAAGGCAATGTCCTGTTTGTCGCCCAGGGCTTTCATCAGCAACCCCTGCAATGCAGGCAACGCTTCGTGACGGGGCTTGTTGAGCAAGTCGCCGACATAATGGCGATTGCTTGACGATAAACAGCCATGCAGCCAGCCGGTAGAAGAGAGTCGCAAACGCGAGCAGGTTCGACAAAACGGCACGCTTTCGTTGGCAATCACACCAAAGTACCCGCAGCCCGGAATCTGGTAACGCACGGCAGTGGCATCCACCGGTGCATCGGCCTGCAAATATTCATGACGCTCGCCAATCAACGCGAGCAACTGTTGCAGGCTGACGAATTGTTGCAGGAACCCATTCCCGTCGCTGGCCAGATGCCCCATGCGCATGAGCTCGATAAAACGCAGCTCATAGCCGCGCTCCAGACAGTATTCGAGTAGCGGCATGACTTGATCGAGGTTCTGCCCGCGCAAGGGCACCATGTTGACCTTGATTTTCATGCCTGCATCGCTGGCCTGTTGCAGACCGTCGAGCACCGTGGCCAAGTCACCGCCGCGAGCAATGTTGCGGAAGGCATCGGGGTCCAGCGTATCGAGAGATACATTGAGACGACGAATGCCCGCATCCACCAACAGGGGCAATTTGCGAGCAAGCAATTGGCCATTAGTGGTCAGGCTGATATCACTCAGGCCCAACTGCCCGACTTCACGCATAAAAGTTTCAAGTTTGGGGCTTACCAGTGGCTCCCCCCCTGTAATACGCAAACGCTCAATGCCCGCTGCTTCTATCAGGTAGGCAACCCCACGCGCCATGGCCTCGGCCGACAATTCATCCTGCGCTGCCACGAGCCGCTTGCCATTGGGGACGCAATACGTGCAGGCATAGTTGCAAGCTGACGTCAGACTGATGCGCAAGTTGCGAAATTGTCTGCCTTGGCGGTCAACAATCATGGATGACTCCGGCACGAGAGAAAGGGGGTGCGCCAAAACCTGACTCAAGTATCAGATTTTGGCAAGACCCAAGCCTGAGTATAGGCGGCACGACAGGGTGCCATGCAGGGCTAAGCAGCAGTGTTAGTCGACTGCCGGCGTTTCTGAATCGCGCTTGCGCTTGTTGCCCATGCGCACACCGATGTCCATCAGGAACTGGAAAAAACCTTCCTGGTCTTCCAGCACATTGCTCCAGAACGGCGAGTGGTACAGCGCCACGGCGCCATGCACCAACGCCCAGGCGGCGCAATAGTGGAAATAAGGCGGCACGTCTTCCAGCTTGCCTTCACTGATACGGCCCTTGATGAGCAGGGTCAGGCGTTCAAAATTCGACGCGCGAATCTTGTGTAACTCCTCCACCAGCTCAGGCACCTGATTGCCTTTGACCACCTTCTCTTCAAGGCGGTCAAACAACCGATAACGTTGAGGGTCACGCATGCGGAATTCAAAATAGGCGCGCGACAGCGCTTCCTTATCCTTGTCCACGTCAGCGGAATGCAACAACGCGTTCAAATCGCGCTCGTAATCGAGCATCAGGCGCAAGTAGATCTCAGCCTTGGATTTGAAGTGCTTGTAAATAGTGCCTTTGCCGATACCGACGGCATCCGCAATCATCTCGACGGTGACGCTGTCTTCACCCTGTTCGAGGAACAGCTTGAGCGCGGTATCGAGAATTTCTTGCTCACGGCGACGAAACTCACGGACCTTACGGGGTTCTTTGTGCATAAGAAAAGGTCTGTAGGGGTCAAAATCGAAGCCCGGTATTATGCCTAAGTCACGCTAAATTGCACGGATCATCCTGCAAATCGATCGGTGCCGGGAAATTCTGTTGCAGCCGATACGTACTCAACCGAATCACGGGTATTCCAAATCTGTTTAAAAAATGTACAGCCAAGACTGGACGCCTGACAATGCTGACCAATACTTAAGGGGTCGGCGGTACATCCCCCCAAGTGCTTCGCCGATAAAGGCCGCCACGGACTGTGTGCCTTTGTTTTACTCCTAATGGTCTTAACCCGGATTCCCCCAGAGCCCGGGTTTTTTTTGCCTTTATGAAGGTCGGGCGATCAGCGCTGGACCCGTGCCAACGGAAACAGACGCTGGAAGTTTTCTGTGGTCTGCTCTGCAAAGCGTTCGTATGACTCACCACGGAGCATGGCCAGGAACTCAGCCACTTCTCGCACGTATTGCGGAAGATTCTGCTTGCCGCGGTAAGGAATGGGGGCGAGGTACGGAGAATCGGTCTCCACCAGCAAGCGGTCGGCAGGCACCTGACGGGCCACATCACGCAGCGCATCAGCATTGCGGAACGTCACGATGCCGGACAGCGAGATGTAAAACCCCAGGTCCAACGCAGCCTTGGCCATCTCCCAATCTTCGGTAAAGCAATGCAGCACACCCGCCTGTGGCAGTGCCGCTTCACGCAGCAGCGTCAATGTATCGGCGCGGGCGCCACGGGTATGAACCACCACGGGTTTGCCGGTCTGCTGCGCAGCCTCAAGGTGAACGCGAAATGACATCTGCTGCAATTCGGCCGCTTCAGGCTCGTAGTGATAATCCAGACCGGTTTCACCAATGGCCACTACACGCGGATGGTTCAACTCACCGAGCAACCAGTCCAGCGCCGGTGCAGCACCGGGCTGTACGTCCAGAGGGTGGACGCCCACCGAGCAATCTACATCGTCATAACGATCCGTCAGGGCTTTGACATCGGCCGCATTGTCGGCACTGACACCAATGCACAGAAAATGCCCCACACCTCGTTCCCGGGCCGCTTGCAGCGCGGCATCCAGCGAGCCGTCGTGGGCGCTTAAATCGAGACGGTCGAGATGGCAATGGGAGTCGACGAGCATAGCAATCACCTGCTTGGAATTTAAATCAGATCAGCGCTGGCCGGGCAGGCTTGCCCATTGCACCAGTAACGCTTCGAGCAACAGCACACGATTAAGGTTGGCTTTGCCCAGCACTTTCTGACGCTGGGCAAGAATCCAGTCCTGAATGTTCAACACGTTTGCCTGCGGGGTTTTCTGTGCCAGGTATTGCAGCACTTTGCGCATGTCTTCCAGGCCAAGGCCGGACTCATCCTGCGTCAGCTGATAACGCAGAATCAGGCTCGACCAGTCGCAGAACCAGTCAAACAGCAACAGCAAGGGAATCGCATTCCAGCTCTCCGCCAACTGAGTGGCCGACTGCTGATGCTTGAGCAATTTTTTCACGCCATCAACCACAGACGCACGTTGCTCGCGCACGCCTTGTGCCTGCAACTTAACCGCCGCCAAGGGTGAACCGGCTGCCAAGGTCAGCAACTCCACGCGTTCCTGGGCAGTGCAATCGGGCAAGGCCGTGGCCAGCCATTGCAGGCTGAGCGCCTCACTTGGCAGCGGGCAGGCTTGTTGCACACAACGACTGCGGATGGTGGGCAGCAAACGGCTGGACTGGTGGCTGACCAACAGCAACACCGTATCGCCCGAGGGCTCTTCCAGGCTTTTTAGCAAAGCATTGGCAGCATTGATGTTCATGGCCTCAACGGGCTCAACCAATACCACCTTGCGCCCCCCTAATTGGGCTGTCTGCACGACAAAACTCACGAGTTCCCGCACTTGATCGACCTTGATCGCCTTGTCGGCTTCTTCAGGCTCAAGAATGTAATTGTCAGGATGACTGCCCGCGGCCAGCAATAAACAGGATTTGCACGTGCCGCACGCTTCAAGCCCGTTTGGCTGCTTGCACAACAGACTGGCCATCAGGCGCTCGGCAAGGGCTCGCTTGCCGATGCCTGCGGGCCCGTGCAGCAAGTAAGCATGCGCGTGCTGGGCGCGCCCGGCCATTTGCTGCCACAAAGCGTCTTGCCACGGATAAGCCTCAGCCACGGTACATCCCTAGCAATTGTGGCAGCAGGTTATCCAATTGAGTCTGTACCTGCTCCAGGGTTTGAGCAGCGTCGATCAACCGATAACGCTGCGGCGCAGCCTCGGCGCGTTGCAGGTACGTGCTGCGAACGGCATCGAAGAAGGTACGGCCTTCCTGCTCAAAACGATCAAGTCGCCCCCGAGCACTGGCGCGGGCCATGCCCACTTCAATCGGCAAGTCGAACACCAGCGTTAAATCCGGACGCAGCCCCCCTTGCACAAAATCTTCGAGCACCGCGATGCGCCCGTGCGACAAACCACGACCGCCCCCCTGGTACGCATACGTTGCATCCGTAAACCGGTCGCACAGCACCACCGCACCGCGGGCCAGCGCCGGACGGATGACCTCGGCCAAATGCTGGGCTCGCGCAGCGAACACCAGCAGCAGCTCGGTATCGGCGCACATGGCATCTTCGCTCGGCGTCAGTAACAGCTCACGAATGCGCTCGGCCAACGGTGTACCGCCCGGTTCGCGGGTCAGCACTACATCAATGCCCTCCTCGCGCAAGCGTGCAGCCAGGTACTCACGGTTGGTGCTCTTGCCCGCACCTTCGGGGCCTTCCAGGGTAATAAACAAGCCAGTCACAGGCTGCGGTCCTTCATCAGTGTCATTGCTCGCCTTTCGGCTCGGTTTCAGCGGGTGCCGGCTCAACCGCAGGCTCTGTCTGTGGCGTCGCGTCCGCCGCTGGCGCGGGGCTCGAACGGTAATCAGCGCGGCGCTTGATCTGAAACTCGCGAACGGCATTGTTGTGCGCGTCCAGATCGTCCGAGAATGTATGGCTGCCATCGCCCTTGGCCACAAAATACAGGCTGCTGCCGCTGACCGGGTGCAAAGCCGCATGAATCGCCTCGCGCCCCACCATGGCAATCGGTGTCGGCGGAAGACCGGGGATGGTGTAGGTGTTGTAAGGCGTTGGCTCACGCAGATGGGCACGGGTCAACTTGCCGTTATAACGCTCACCCAGGCCATAGATGACAGTAGGGTCTGTCTGCAAAGGCATACCGATTTTCATGCGACGCACAAATACCCCGGCAATTTGCCCACGCTCATGGGGCACACCGGTTTCTTTCTCGACCAGCGACGCCATGGTCAACGCCTGATAGGGATCGGTGTAAGGCACCCCTGGGTCGCGCTGCTCCCATTCTTCGGCCAACACTTTGTGCAGGCGGTCGTAGGCTTTTTCAAGGAGCTGCGCATCGCTCATGCCGCGCACAAAACGATAGGTGTCAGGAAAGAAACGTCCTTCCGGGAATTCACCCGGATGCCCGAGTTTATCCATCACTTCACTGTCGCTCAGGCCATCAAGCGTCTGCTCGATTTTTTCGTGCCGGGCCAATGCACTGCGCACCTGGCGGAAATTCCAGCCTTCCACCAGCGTCAAGCTGTATTGCACCACTTCGCCACGCTGCCACAGGCCAATAAGGTCGTGCGCCGTCATGCCGGGCGTCATCCGGTACTCGCCGCTGTGCAACGGCTGCCCCGCGAGGTTGAAACGCCAATAGAGGCGCAGCCAGAATGCGTCGCTAAGTGTGTCGTCTGCCTCAAGGCGATTGAAAGTCCCGGTCGGGGTTGCGCCAGCGGGCACATCAAGCAGTTGCTCTTGGGTCAGGTTCAGCGGTTGTTCAAGCGCAGCGTTGAGTTTCCAGGCACCAGCGCCCAGCACAAGGCCCGCCAGCACCAGACCTGTCTCCAGCAGCAGCAGCAAGAATTTACGTTTCACGAATCAAACATCCAATAGGGTGCGGGCAATGCCTTGCAGTTTACGGGTGAGCGGCCCCACCGGCCAGCTCAGGTCTGCAAATGCGCGCACAGGCCAAACGCCATACACGCTGTTGCAGACAAACAATTCATCAGCCTGTTGCAACTGCTCAAGGCTGATATCGGTGACATGACACGGGATAGCCAGACGCTCGGCCTCAGCCAGTAACGCCGCCCGCATAACGCCGGCCACACCGCTGCGTTGCAGGTCCGGCGTGAGCAATATGCCGTCCCGTACCAGAAAAATATTACTGAAAACGCCTTCTATGACCCGACCTGATGTATCACGCATCAAACCTTCGGCGTAGGCAGGATCTTGCCATTCGGAGCGAGCAATCACTTGCTCCAGTCGGCAGAGGTGCTTGAGCCCCGCCAGCAGCGGCTGTTCGGACAACCGCGTGGCACAGTCATAGAGAGCAACCCCATCGCGGGCGTTAGCCAGCGGATAGGCAGCAGAGGGACTGGCTTGCAGAATTCTTCGAGGCTGCGCCTCGGCAAATGCGCCATAACCGCGCTGGCCATCGCCGCGGGTCAGGATCAGTTTGAGTACGCCCTCACCCATCTGGTGCGCGTAAGCCAGCAGCTCACTGCGGATCAAAGCGTGATCCGCAGTGATCGCCAACCGGGAACACCCCAGCGCCAGACGCTGCATGTGCAGCTCCAGCAACCGGGGACTGCCAGCCTTGACGGCAATGGTTTCGAACAAACCATCACCGTAGGCCAGCCCACGGTCCTGGAGCGACGGCAGACCGTCAGCTGGCAGACCGTCGACCCAGCTGTGCATCACTCGGCGTACCGGCGGAACACCAGTGAGCCGTTGGTGCCGCCAAAACCGAAGGAGTTGGAAAGCACGACATCAATCGGCATTTCGCGCGGCGTGTGCGGCACAAAATCCAGATCGCAACCTTCATCAGGCTCGTCGAGGTTGATGGTCGGCGGCGCGATCTGGCTGTTGATGGCCAGCACGCTGAAAATTGCCTCCACGGCCCCTGCTGCACCGAGCAAGTGACCAGTCATCGACTTGGTCGAGCTGACAGCCAACTGGTAGGCGTAATCACCGAACACCGACTTGATCGCCGAGACTTCTGCCAGGTCACCAGCAGGCGTCGACGTGCCGTGTGCATTGATGTATTGCACTTGATCAACGTTCAGCTTCGCATCACGCAAGGCATTGGTGATGCAGCGTGCCGCGCCCGCGCCATCTGCCGGTGGCGAGGTCATGTGATAAGCGTCGCCGCTCATCCCGAAACCGATCAGCTCGGCATAAATGGTCGCGCCCCGGGCCTTTGCATGCTCAAGCTCCTCAAGCACCAATGCACCGGCGCCGTCGGACAGCACGAAGCCGTCACGGCCCTTGTCCCACGGACGGCTGGCGCGTGTCGGGTCGTCGTTGCGCGTCGACAGCGCACGGGACGCGCCGAAGCCGCCCATACCCAGACCGCACGCCGCCATTTCGGCACCGCCGGCAATCATTACATCGGCTTCGCCGTAAGCAATGTTGCGCGCCGCCATGCCGATGCAGTGCGTACCTGTGGTACACGCCGTCGAGATGGCATAGTTAGGCCCCTGTGTGCCCAAGTGGATAGACAGGAAACCGGAAATCATATTGATGATCGAACCCGGCACAAAAAACGGAGAAATCCGTCGTGGGCCTTGTTCATGCAAGGTACGGCTGGTTTCTTCGATATTGGTCAAACCGCCAATACCTGACCCCATCGCCACACCGATGCGTTCACGATTGGCGTCAGTGACTTCAAGACCGGCATTACGCACTGCCTGGAAACCAGCGGCCAAACCGTATTGAATAAACAGGTCAAGTTTTCGGGCTTCTTTAACGGAGAGGTAATCCTCGACGTTAAAGCCCTGTACCGAGCCGCCAAAACGGGTGGAATAGGCAGAAAGATCCGTGTGTTCGATCAGACCAATGCCACTGCGGCCTGCCAGAATGCCTTGCCAGGTGCTCGGAACATCCGCACCCAGTGGCGACAACATCCCCATACCGGTGACTACGACGCGTCTACGCGACACAGCACTCTCCTTTATTCTATTGACGACACTTTGCATCACGCCTAAAGAAAAAACCGCACGCCTGAGCGGCAGTGCGGTTTTTCCATGACAGCGTGCAACGATTACAAACTATTACGCCTGGTGGGCAGTAACGTAATCGATAGCAGCTTGTACAGTAGTGATCTTCTCAGCTTCTTCGTCAGGAATTTCGGTCTCGAATTCCTCTTCCAGAGCCATCACAAGCTCAACGGTGTCAAGGGAGTCGGCACCCAGGTCTTCAACGAAGGAAGCGCTGTTGGTCACTTCTTCTTCTTTAACGCCCAGTTGCTCGGCAACGATTTTCTTGACGCGTTCTTCGATGGTGCTCATACCTTGTTTTCACTCCTAATGGACAAATTCAGGCAGCTGGCCAGTGGGCAAGTGTATCTAAAGGCTTTTCAATTTTTCAACTGAAAGCTTTGCACGTGCCCCGCGATGACCGGCTACCTATAAAAAGATGCAGCTTTATAACGGATTTTAGACAGCTCGTATGACATTTTTTTGAAGCAATCCGTCACATTTAACTCATGTACATCCCGCCGTTGACCGGGATTGTAGCCCCAGTCACGTAAGCTGCGCCGTCCGAAGCCAGGAAAGAAACCACATTCGCGATTTCTTGAGCCTGCCCCAGGCGACCCAGTGGAATCTGTGTCAGCAACGCTTCACGCTGTGCTTCAGGCAATTCGCGCGTCATGTCGGTATCGATAAAGCCAGGCGCTACCGAGTTGACCGTGATGGAGCGCGAGCCCACTTCACGCGCCAGAGCACGACTGAAACCTTCGAGGCCGGCCTTGGCGGCGGCATAGTTTACTTGGCCTGCGTTGCCCATGGCACCCACAACCGAGCCAATGTTGATAATTCGACCCCAACGGGCTTTGGTCATGCCGCGCAAAACACCCTTGGACAGGCGGAACAGACTGTTCAAGTTGGTATCGACAACGTCATGCCACTCGTCGTCTTTCATGCGCATCATCAGGTTATCGCGGGTGATGCCGGCATTATTGACCAGAATTGCCGGCGCACCGAATTGCTCCTGGATGCTGGCCAATACCGCTGCCACCGATTCGTCATTGGTGACGTTCAGTTCCATGCCAGTGCCTTGAACACCGTTTTCTTTCAGCGTAGCGGCAATGCGCTCAGCGCCAGAGGCCGAGGTCGCGGTACCGATAACGACGGCGCCCTGACGCCCCAACTCCAGTGCGATCGCCTGGCCAATGCCACGGCTAGCGCCTGTTACCAGTGCAACTTTACCTTGCAAGCTCATGCAGGATTCTCCTGATTCAGACCAGTGCCGCACGCGCAGCGGCGAAGGCATCCGGGGTATTCAAATTGTGGGTGGTGACGCCTTCAGCGCAACGCTTGCTGATGCCCGCCAGCACTTTGCCCGGGCCGCATTCAACCAGATCAACCGGGCCATTGGCCGCCAGACATTGAACCGACTCAACCCAACGCACAGGCTTGTAGAGCTGCTCGAGCAAATCGCGCTTGATGACATTCAGATCATTTGTCACGGCCGCGCTGACGTTTTGCACCAAAGAGATCTTTGGATCGTTCCAGCGGATGGCTTCGATGGCTTCAGCAAAACGCTCTGCCGCAGGGCGCATCAGCTCGCAGTGGGACGGCACGCTGACCGGCAACGGCAGCGCACGCTTGGCGCCAGCCGCCTTGCACAGTTCCATGGCGCGCTCAACAGCCGCCTTGGTGCCCGCGATCACGACTTGACCCGGCGAGTTGAAGTTAACAGCACTGACCACGTCACCTTGCGCGGCGTCAGCACATGCTTGGATGACCACAGCATCGTCCAGGCCAAGAATCGCCGCCATGGCGCCTTGACCGGCAGGAACAGCTTCCTGCATCAGACGGCCACGGCACTCCACCAGTTTGACCGCCTCAGCCAGAGTCAGGCATTCAGCGGCTACAAGTGCGCTGTATTCACCCAAGCTATGGCCCGCGACAAAATCAGGACGCTTGCCCCCTTCGGCCAGCCACAGGCGCCACAAGGCAATCGAGGCCGTCAGAATGGCAGGCTGCGTAATATCAGTTTGATTCAGCTTCTCGGCAGGGCCTTCCTGGGTCAACGCCCACAGGTCGTAACCCAGCGATTTGGAGGCTTCCGTAAAGGTTTCCAGGACCAGCGGGTGTGCCGCGCCCAGCTCGGCCAACATGCCGAGGGACTGCGAACCCTGCCCTGGAAAGACGAATGCGAGGGATGTAGACATGTAACAAGCCCCTAATAATCTGGTCGTCGGTGAATTGACGTTCCGCCATTGCGGACGCAAGAAACTGACAGTTGGATGGCTGTTTGGACCGAGCGGTCACATTTAAGCACTCGACCTTCAAAACGCCTACGGTAACAACCCTTCAAGACGTCCATGCAAACGCTTTGGCAGGTCTTCATGGATTTCAATCAGCGCACGCTCTATCGCGCTTTGAAAGCCCTGAGCACCTGCCGAACCGTGACTTTTAATGACTATGCCCTGCAACCCCAAAAAACTCGCGCCATTGTGTCGCGCAGGCGCAAGATCAGCCTGCAGGCGACGCAGCAACGGCAACGCCAGCACCCCGACAAAACGACCCGCGACTGTGCGTTTGAACAACGCTTCAATGCGGCCCGCGATCATGGTGGCCAGACCTTCGCTGGACTTGAGCAGAATATTTCCGACAAATCCGTCGCACACCACGACGTCCGCTTCCCCCCGATACAGGCCGTCACCTTCGACGAAACCGATGTAGTTCAATCCCGGCGCAGACTGAAGCAAGGTCGCCGCCTCTTTGACTTGCTGATTACCTTTGATGTCCTCAGTACCAATATTGAGCAGCGCTACGCGTGGGCGTAACGTGCCAAGCGCCTGAGCGGCCACCGACCCCATCACGGCAAACTGAAACAACTGCTGCGCAGTGCAGTCGACATTGGCCCCGAGGTCCAGCAACTGACAATAGCCTGCTTGTGTGGGTACTGCTGCCACCATTGCCGGACGATCAATACCCGGGAGTGTTTTGAGAACAAACCGCGAAAGGGCCATCAAGGCCCCCGTATTGCCCGAACTCACGCACGCCTGCACTTTGCCATCGCGCAACAATTCCAGCGCCACGCGCATGGAAGAGTCCGGCTTGCCACGCAAGGCATGGGAAGGCCGCTCACTCATGGAAATGACTTCGCAGGCAGGTGTAATGGTCAGGCGCGAGCGATCAACAGTCGAATGGCTGGCAATCAATTCTTCAAGTACGGAGGGTTGACCAACAAGGGTCAGGTGAAGCGAGGGCGTAGCAGATAGGCAAGCGATACATGCCTGAACAATGCTGCGGGGACCGAAGTCCCCGCCCATTGCGTCGATCGCGATGACCTGAACGGACAAGTGATTACTCGTCAGCGCCCTTGTCGATCACTTTACGACCACGGTATACGCCTTCTGGCGATACGTGGTGACGCAGGTGAATTTCACCGGTGGTTTTTTCTACAGACAGCGTGCTAGCCGAAAGAGCATCGTGCGAACGACGCATGTCACGGGCAGAGCGGGATTTTTTGTTCTGCTGAACAGCCATAATTGATTAACTCCTAAACGTTTGGGTCACGCTTTAACTGCGCCAATACACTGAACGGGTTGGACCGCGTTACCTCGTCCTCGCCTGGATCGGGCTCATCGAGACCCGCCGGCTGCTGGCATTCTTCCGGATGATGAGCAGGCACAATGGGCAAGGCGAGCAAAAGCTCCTCCTCGATCAGTGCATGCAGATCCAATGGATCTTCGCCCAGTTCCAGCACGTCATAACCTTTCGGTAACGACTGGGTATTCGCACCCTCTTTCACCACGGCATAACTGCATTCGCTATGGATCGGCAGGGTGACCAGCTCAAGACAACGCTGGCAAACCATCTTGACCTCGACGTCGATGGAGCTGTGTATTACCACAGATCTTCGCTCGTCGCGCTCAAAAACAAATTTAGCCTGCACCGTACCGACATCGTCGGAAAGCGGGTCGCAGAGTCTCTCCAAATCGGCCAGCAGCACTTCACCTTGAAGGGTAGTGCCACGATCAGCCAATTTGCGCGGGTCAACGTGAGGTGGAATCGGGTCATTCAACATAGGCGCAGCATTCTAGGGACGACCCCCTCACCTGTCAAAGGAAATTGTGCCTGTGCGACATCCCGTGCGCCCGCTAGAATCGCCGCTCATCTTCAGGAGACGCGCATGCTGCCTTTATTACTTGCCTCAAGCTCGGTTTATCGTCGCCAATTGCTCGACCGCCTGCGCCTTCCTTTCACGTGCAGCTCACCCGACATAGACGAAGCCCACCGCCCCGAAGAGAGCGCAACCGAACTGGTCCGACGCCTGTCCCTGCAAAAGGCGCAAGCCCTCGCCAGCAGCCATCCCGAGCACCTTATCATCGGCTCCGACCAAGTGGCCGTCCTTAACGGAAAGATCATTGGCAAGCCTCACACCTTTGACAACGCACGCCAGCAACTGTTGAACGCCAGCGGCGCCAGCGTCAGCTTCCTGACCGGCCTTACGCTACTCAATAGCCAGACCGGCAACTACCAGACCGACTGCGTACCGTTCACCGTGCACATGCGCTCGCTCAGCACACAGCAGATCGAACGCTACCTGCGCGCCGAGCAGCCCTATGATTGCGCGGGCAGCTTCAAAGCCGAAGGACTTGGGGTGAGTCTGTTTCAGCGCACTGAAGGCGACGACGCCACCAGCCTGGTCGGCTTACCACTGATCAGCCTGGTAAACATGCTTATTAATGAAGGCATCAGCATCCCCTGACACCGGCCTCAGACACAAAAAAGCCGACCTTCTCAGGTCGGCTTTTTAGCAACACCCCTCAACGAAGGGTCGGCCCCTGAAACCCCATCCACAGGGCTATATGTTCCGCCACGCTGGCACCCAGCTTTTTAGAGAATCGATCGAACGCCGACTCTTGCACCGTGAAGTCAACCAGCTCTTTCTCGCCGATCACGTCCCGCGCAACCGAACTGGCATTGCCCAATCCATCAATCAACCCTAAGGGCAGCGCCTGCTGACCCGTCCAGACCAACCCCGAAAACAGCTCGGGATGCTCCTTATCCTTCAAACGATCGCCACGCCCCTGCTTGACGCTTGCAATGAACTGCTCATGGGTAACATTCAGCACACCCTGCCAGAACTTGGTTTCATCCGGCTTTTCAGGCTCGAACGGATCCAGAAACGCCTTGTGCTCGCCCGAGGTGTAAGCGCGACGCTGAATACCCAGCTTTTCCATCGCACCGACAAATCCGAAACCGGCCGCTGTCACGCCAATCGAACCAACCAGACTGGCCTTGTCGGCATAGATCTCATCGGCCGCGCTCGCAATGTAATAAGCCCCTGAAGCCCCGAGATCGGAGATCACCGCATACACCTTGGTATCCGGGTGCAACCCGCGCAGACGGCGTATTTCGTCGTACACATAACCCGATTGCACAGGACTGCCGCCCGGACTATTGATGCGCAGCACCACACCTTTAACTTTCGGATCATCAAATGCCGCTTGCAGACTGGTCACCAGATTGTCGGCACTGGCCTGCTCTTTATCCGCGATGACACCACGCACATCGATCAGCGCACTGTAATGCGCACCTGAAGCGGCGTTGCGTTCCATATCCATCAACGGCGTAAAGGTCAGAAGGACAGCTACCAACAACAAGAATGAGAGCAGCTTGAAGAAAATTCCCCAGCGACGCGCACGACGCTGCTCCTGAATGCCGGCCAGCAAGGTTTTTTCCAGCAGCTTCCAGCTCTTGTCATCGCCAGCAGCGGGCTCAGCCTCGGCAGGCGCCTTCCATTGATCAACCATGCATTACCTCAGCAAAGACGTGAATGAGTGCGCGTCTCCAACCAGCCACGCAACTCGGGAAAATGATCGATCTCCAGCATCGGGCCAAAGTCGCGCAAACGCTCAATGGACTGAGCCCCATAACTCACAGCAACCGAATCAATACCGGCATGACGCGCCATTAGCAGATCAAAGGAGGCATCACCCACCATCAGCGCCTGCCCTGGCTGCATGTCGCATTGCGCAAGAATTTGATTAAGCATCAAGGGATCCGGCTTGCTGGCCGTCTCATCTGCCGCGCGAGTCACATCGAAAAACCGCTCCCAGCCATGAGCCTTGAGCACGCGATCCAATCCGCGCCGCGCCTTTCCTGTTGCCACAGCCAGACGATAGCCCTGCGCACGAAAAGCCTCAAGCGACTCGGCCACACCAGCAAACAAAGGGGAAGGTTCAGCATCCAGGGCGATATAGGTATCCGCATAATGCTGACGAAAGGCAATAACCTGATCGGGCGCCATGTCGGGATAAAGCGTCAGGATCGCCTCCGGCAGCCCCAGCCCGATAATGCCCTTGATTGCATCGTCATCACGCTCGGCACGCCCTGCACGCAGGGCGGCCTCCCGCATCGAAGTCACAATACGGCCGATGGAATCCGCCAGCGTGCCATCCCAATCAAAAATCAGCAGTTTGTACTCAGACGACACTCAGCCGCTCCACGGTTTTGGCCCACATTTCGTCGACAGGCGCCTGAAACTTCATTTCACCCCCATCCGGCATCGGCACCGTCAGCATGTAAGCGTGCAAGAACAAGCGCTTGCCACCCAGATCGCGAATCTCCTTGGAGAAACCTTCCTCGCCGTACTTGGTATCGCCCGCAATGCAATGCCCGGCATGCAAGGTGTGCACGCGGATCTGATGGGTACGACCGGTAATGGGCTTGGCCTCAATCAGCGTGGCGAAATCGCCAAACCGACGCAGCACCTTGAACACCGTGACCGATTCTTTCCCCTCTTCATTCACTTCAACCATGCGCTCACCGGAACGCAAGTTACTTTTCATCAGCGGCGCGCGCACCTGCTTGATGGAAGACGCCCAATTGCCGCGCACCAGCGCCATATAGCGCTTGTCGATACCATCGCCGCGCAACGCCTCGTGCAAGTGACGCAACATGCTGCGTTTTTTGGCAATCATCAGCAGACCAGAGGTATCTCGGTCGAGACGGTGCACCAACTCCAACTCTTTGACGTCAGGGCGCAACTGACGAAAGGCTTCAATAACGCCGAAATTAAGACCACTGCCACCATGCACCGCAATACCCGCAGGCTTGTTCAGCACAATCAAGGCCTTGTCTTCATAGACAATCGCCGCCTCAAGTCGCTGCAAAAGACCCTGAGCCAGCGGCACAGGCTCATCGCGCTCAGGGACTCGAACAGGAGGCACGCGCACGATATCGCCCGCCTGAAGTTTGTACTCAGGCTTGATCCGCCCCTTGTTAACGCGCACTTCGCCTTTACGCAAAATGCGGTAAATCAAGGTCTTGGGGACACCTTTGAGGCGAGCAAGAAGAAAATTATCGATGCGTTGGCCGGCATATTCCGGCGAGACCTCAAGCAGCTGGACGCTGGGGGTCGGGGGGGTAGTCGTCGTCATGGCGCGGATGATAACAATTTTTTATGGAATTGAAGCACTTAATCATTGCTGCTATAGTCGCGAACGCCGCCAAAAGCGGCCTGGACAGCGGATTAACGGTGAACCACCGGCCCTGACCAACGCTCTTCACGAGGACGCGAGGCCGTCCTACGGGACTTTTGCTGCAACGGAATGCCTGGAGTTGTAACAAGCGCAGGTGACATGAGGCCTGAAGCGAGCCTGGAAAGCAGAGTGCAAACTCGCCTTTTACGCCGATATTCACGGCCAGTTCACAAAGTGCAGTCAGCCTCGGGAATTTCGAGCGAATGTTTCGGAAACTTCGCCTTTATTAGCCATGATGCGTGGCCTCCCCTTTTGGAGTTCACGGTAAATGCCAACCCGCTGCGGATTCTGCGCGCGGCAGCACCCGAATTATCAGGGATACGTGTAGGGTGGAGATGCACAACCGCCGGACTGTGTAGCAATAGGCTTTATCAAGACGCTTCATCTCGTCCACAGCCGCCGGTTGATTCCTCCTCCTGACCAGACTTTTGCTTAAGCGGTGCATTAGCACCACAGCAAGCAGGACGCGTTAGTCGCGACTTCGGCCCTCGGGCTGAACATCGCTGGACACTGGAGTGGCCAACTACTCCTGACGCACCTGACACCGACCATGAGAAGTCGTGTGTGCCGAACGCCGTTTCCGGCAGCCCGGAAACCGACGGTACAACATGAAAAGAATGCTGATTAACGCAACTCAACCTGAAGAGTTGCGCGTAGCACTGGTAGATGGCCAACGCCTCTACGACCTGGACATCGAGTCAGGTGCACGCGAGCAGAAGAAAGCCAACATTTATAAAGGCCGTATTACTCGCATCGAACCCAGCCTTGAGGCTGCCTTTGTCGATTTTGGCTCTGAGCGCCACGGCTTTCTGCCCCTCAAAGAAATCTCCCGCGAATACTTCAAAAAAGCCCCTGAAGGCCGCGTCAATATCAAGGACGTCCTTAGCGAAGGCCAGGAAGTTATCGTTCAGGTCGAAAAAGAAGAGCGTGGCAACAAGGGCGCTGCCCTGACCACATTCATCAGCCTGGCCGGTCGTTATCTGGTTCTGATGCCGAACAACCCGCGTGCTGGCGGCATCTCGCGCCGTATCGAAGGCGAAGAGCGCAACGAACTGCGTGAAGCGCTGAACGGTCTGATCGCTCCTGCCGACATGGGCTTGATCGTGCGGACTGCCGGCCTGGGCCGCAGCAGCGAAGAGATGCAGTGGGACCTCGACTACCTGCTGCAACTCTGGACCGCCATCAAAGAAGCCTCGCTGGACCGTGCAGCGCCTTTCCTGATCTATCAGGAAAGCAACGTCATCATTCGCGCCATCCGCGATTACCTGCGCCAGGACATCGGTGAGGTTCTGATCGACAGCGTTGAAGCCCAGGACGAAGCCCTGACATTCATTCGCCAGGTCATGCCGCAGTACGCCAGCAAAATCAAACTCTACGAAGACAGCGTTCCGCTGTTCAATCGTTTCCAGATCGAAAGCCAGATCGAGACCGCGTTCCAGCGCGTCGTTGAACTGCCTTCCGGCGGCTCCATCGTTATCGACCCGACCGAAGCCCTGGTGTCCATCGACATCAACTCGGCACGCGCCACCAAAGGCAGCGATATCGAAGAAACCGCCCTGCAAACCAACCTTGAAGCGGCTGAAGAAATCGCTCGTCAGTTGCGCCTGCGCGACATCGGCGGCCTGATCGTCATCGACTTCATCGACATGACCCCAGCCAAAAACCAGCGCGCCGTGGAAGAAAAAGTCCGCGAATGCCTCGAAGCAGACCGCGCCCGCGTACAAGTCGGCCGTATCTCCCGCTTCGGCCTGCTGGAAATGTCCCGCCAACGTCTGCGTCCGTCCCTGGGCGAAAGCAGCGGCATTGTATGCCCACGCTGCAACGGCACTGGCATCATCCGCGACGTGGAGTCGCTGTCGCTGGCCATCCTGCGCCTGATCGAAGAAGAAGCCCTGAAAGATCGCACTGCCGAAGTGCGCGCTCAGGTGCCAATCCCGGTTGCTGCGTTCCTGCTTAACGAAAAACGCAACTCGATCACCAAGATCGAACTGCGTACCCGCGCACGCATCGTCATACTGCCGAACGACCACCTCGAAACGCCTCACTTCGAAGTGCAGCGCCTGCGTGATGACAGCCCGGAAGCCCACACCAACCAGTCCAGCTATGAAATCGCTGCTGCGGCTGCTGAAGTGGAAGAAATCCAGCCTGCTGCCGCCACCCGCACCCTGGTCCGTCAGGAAGCTGCCGTTAAGACAGCGCCGGCCCGCACCTCCGCTCCGGTTCCGACCGAAGCACCTGCTGCCGCTGCCACGCCCGCTCCAGCCCCAACCATCGCTGAGCCTAGCCTGTTCAAAGGCCTGGTGAAGTCGCTGGTCAGCCTGTTTGCGTCCAAGGAAGAGCCTGCACCGGCACCGACCGTGGTTGAAAAACCTGCGACTTCGGAACGCCCGCAACGCAACGAAGAGCGTCGCAACGGCCGCCAGCAAAGCCGTAACCGCAACGGTCGCCGCGACGAAGAGCGCAAACCGCGTGAAGAACGTGCGCCGCGTGAAGAGCGCGCCCCACGCGAGCCACGTGAAGCCCGCGAACCCCGCGAAGAAACACCCGTTGTCGCCCGTGAAGAGCGTCAACCTCGTGCACCACGTGAAGAGCGTGCTCCACGCGCACCGCGTGAAGACCGTAAGCCGCGTGGCGAACGCGAAGAGCGCGTACGTGAATTGCGCGAACCTCTGGATGCCGCTCCGACCGTAACGCCTGAGCAAGAACGCCCGGCCCGCCCGCCCCGTGAAGAGCGCAAGCCGCGTGAAGAACGTGCGCCGCGTGAAGAGCGCGCCCCTCGCCCAGAGCAAGCAGCACCCGCTGTTGAAGACGAAGCCGCACTGAGCAGCGCCGAGCACGTACAAGATGATTCCCAAGACAACGCCGAGGGCGATCGCCCACGTCGCCGCTCACGCGGTCAGCGTCGTCGCAGCAATCGTCGCGAACGTCAACGTGATGCCAACGGCAATGTGATTGAAGGTTCGGAAGAAGGCAGCGAAGAAGCCAAGGCTGAAAACGCGCCGGCAACCACCGCTGAACTGGCGGCCGGTCTGGCCGTGACCGAAGCCGTTGCCAGCACAGTAATCAGCGCCCCGGCGCAAGCCCAAGCCAACCAGCAAGCTGAACGTGCCACCGCTGCAACCCAGGAATCAGCCCCGGCTGAAACCGTAGTTGTCGTTGTTGAAGAGCAAACCAAGGCTGTTGCCATTATTGAAACGCCAGCGGCTATCGCACCGACTGTTGCAACACCGGCAATCGAAACGCCAGTCGTTGAGACACCTGTTGTCGAAGCCATTGCTCCGATCGAAGCGGTTAAAGCACCTGAAGTTGAAGTGGCACCGGTTCAAGAAGCTCAGCCTGCGTTCAAGGTTGCTGACGAACCTGCTCCAACCCTCGAAGCACCTGTCGAAGCTGCCGTTGAGCCTGTTGTCCAGGCATCTGTTGCAGAAGCGCCAGCAGTGGAAACGCCGATCGTTGAGAAGCCTGCGTTTGAAAAGCGTCCCGAGCCTGCCAAGGAAGCCCGCACCCTGCGCGAGCCCGTTGCCGAGCCTGTGATGACGGAACAAGCAGCTGCTCCAGCGCAGCCTGCCGAGCCTGAAGTGGTCGCCCAACCGGAACCGGTTGAAGTGATTGTGCAGGCTGAGGTGGTTGAAGTGGCCGTCGTTGCGGCACCTGTGGCAAGCGCTCTGACCAGCAATGGCCGCGCCCCGAACGACCCACGTGAAGTGCGTCGCCGCAAGCGTGAAGCCGCTGCTGCCGCAGCCGCTGCCCAAGCGCAAGCCACCGAGGCCGTTGCTGAGCACACCACACCAACCATCGACGAAAACCTGCGTTCCGTCGAAGACTTGGTCGAGCAAAACCCTAAAGCCCTGGAAGAAGCGCACGAGCCTAAACCTCTCGCCTGATTCCAATAGCTGTTAAAAAGCCCCGCCTGAGTCATCAGGCGGGGCTTTTTAATGTCCGTAAATGGTTAAAAAAACCAGAATGATCGGCGCTTGCTCTCCAACTCGCCCCGGCATTGGTTCAGTTGCGCACCATAGGTTTTGGACTGCTGCTCAACCTTGCGTGCGACCTGGATCAGCCAGGGTTTGGCACGGTAGGTACCGCGACTGTAGCCCCCTCGACCTTCGTGATAGGCCAAGTACTGGTTGTAAGCATCCCACTTGGAAATCCCCAACTGCTGCTGCGTCCCTGCCGTATACCAGCCGATGAAGCGGATAGCGTCCGCGAAATTGTCCCGCGACCCACTTTTACCGGTACTTCTCTCGAAGTCGCTCCAGGCGGGAGGCTGAGCCTGGGCATAGCCGTAGGAAGGACTCACTCGCCCCCACGGTATGACCCACAACAGGTAGGCTCGCGGTGGCAGCGCGTCCGCTACAAAGCTGCTCTCCTGCTTCATAATTGCCATCGCCACTTGGGGCGGTGTGCCCCATTGACTCTGCATAGTGAGCGAGTCTTCATACCAGCGCGGGTATTGCCGATAGATGTTGCACAGGTTGCCTTGATCCCGCGGAGGTGCAGTGGTGCACCCCGACAGCGCCACCATGATCGACGCCAGGGCCCATGCAGGCTTATGTTTCATTGAATGTCCTCAGGCACGGCCAATGACGCCGTAAAGGCGTGCATCAATACAGGTTGGGTTCCATCTCGAGCTGCACCTTGAACCGTCGGGCGATATCTTCCTGAATGCGCTGCGCCAGCGATAACAACTGCACACCGGTTGCCGCGCCATAGTTGACCAGCACCAGCGACTGCAAACGGTGGACGCCTGCATCGTCTTCACGAAAGCCTTTCCAGCCCGCCGTTTCGATCAACCACCCGGCCGCCAGCTTGACCTGGCCATCGGCCTGGGGGTAGCCCACGATGTTGGGGTGGGTCAATTTCAGCTCGGCTGCCAGCGCCTGCGACACCACCGGGTTTTTGAAGAAGCTCCCGGCATTGCCGAGCACCGCTGGATCAGGCAGTTTTTCGCTGCGAATGCTGCTGATGGCACGACTGACATCACTGGCCGTCGGCTGATCAATGCCTTGCTCGCTCAGCCGCTGGCGTACCGGGCCATATTCCAGGTGCAAACGGGCAGCGCGGCTAAGGGCAAAACGTACCCGCAGAATCAGCCAACGCCCCGGAGTTTGCTTGAATACGCTGTCACGGTAACCAAAGTTGCATTCGTCCAGGGTGAAATCACGCAGTTGACCTGTTTGACGATCCAGCGCCGTCAGCCCGGCAAACACATCCTTAATCTCAACCCCGTAGGCGCCAATGTTCTGCATCGGTGCAGCGCCGACCGTGCCGGGGATCAGGCTCAGGTTCTCAAGCCCGGCAAACCCCTGGCCCAGGGTCCACAAGACAAAGGCATGCCACACTTCACCCGCCTCGGCCTCTACCACCACTTGTTGCCCACTGTCCTCAATCACCCGAATGCCGCGGGTGGCCATCCTCAAGACCAGCGCCTGCACATCCTGCGTCAGCAGCAAATTGCTGCCGCCACCAATAACCAGTAACGGCAGTTCCCGCTTGGCGCAATACTGCAACGCTTCACGCACCTCAGCGTCGTTGTGCGCCTCGGCAAACAGCCGCGCACGCACATCGACACCGAAACTGTTGAACGGCTTGAGCGACGCATCAACCTGCAACTGCAAACTCATACACGTCCCTTCAATTCGATCATCAGCCCATCACACGCTGCTTCTATCAAGTCCAGCACTTCAACGAACCCTTGTTCGCCGTCGTAATAAGGGTCGGGAACTTCACTTTTCACTCCCTTATATCGACGCAGGAACACATCAAGTTCAGCCTTGCCATTGGCAGGCTGCATGGCCTGAAGGTCCCGAAAATTACTGTTATCCATCGCCAGAATCAGGTCATAGCGCTCGAAATCCTGCACGCGAACCTGTTGCGCACGTTGCTGCGACAGGTCATAGCCTCGCAGCTGAGCCGCCCGCTGAGTACGCTTGTCCGGCGGCTCGCCCGCATGCCAGCCGCCGGTCCCGGCCGACGCCACTTCAACCTGCCGTTCAAGGCCAGCCTGCTGCAACTTGTGACGCAGCACACCTTCAGCCGTCGGTGATCGGCAAATGTTACCCAAACAGACGAACAGGACGCGCATCACGCCTCCAACAAACGCCGAACGCGTTCCAGGTCTTCGGGGGTGTCGACACCCGCAGGCGGCGCCTCCAGCACATCAGCCACATGAATCCGTACGCCGTGCCACAACGCCCGCAGCTGTTCAAGACGCTCGGTGTTCTCAAGCCAGCAAGGCCCCCAACTGACGAAGTCATGGAGGAAGCCCGCCCGATAGGCGTAGATCCCGATATGACGGCGGTATGGCACGCCCTCGGGCAAACGGTCGCAGCTCAGGGCAAAATCGTCACGCGCCCACGGCAACGTGGCACGGCTAAACGTCAGCGCAAGGCCGTTGATATCGCTGACCACTTTGACCACGTTCGGATTGAACAACATCGCGACGTCTTCAATCGGCTCCGCCAAGGTGGCCATGCTGGCCTCACCATGGGCCGCGAGGTTGACGGCCACCTGATCAATCACTTGCGGCGGGATCAGCGGCTCATCACCCTGTACGTTGACCACGATCGCAGCACTGGCCAAACCCAATTGCGTCGCCACTTCAGCCAGACGGTCGGTGCCTGACTCATGGTCGGCCCGGGTCAACAGCACCTCGGCGCCAAACGCCTTGCAGGCATCGACGATGCGCGCGTCATCGGTTGCGACCACGACACGCTGGGCACTGCTTTTGCACGCCTGTTCCCAGACATGCTGGACCATGGGTTTGCCCGCAATCATTTGCAACGGCTTGCCAGGCAAACGCGTCGAGGCAAAGCGTGAGGGAATAACGACCGTAAAAACCGGAATCATTTATCCAAACGCTCATCATCGGTAAGGGTGCGGGCTTCGGTTTCAAGCATGACCGGAATGCCATCGCGGATCGGGTACGCGAGACCGGCGCCCTTGCTGATCAGCTCCTTTTTGTCGGCGCTGAGCTTGAGCGGGCCTTTGCAAACCGGGCAGGCAAGGATATCGAGCAATTTGGTGTCCATAAGGTTTCCCTGAATAAAGATGAGTTAGGGCAAAAAACGATCAGGTAAAAGACGCAATAACTGTTGATCGAGCCAGCGCGCGAAGGTCTCTGAAGGTACAGCGTCTACCGCCAGATACCACCAGTTCGGCGCGGCAAAGTCGCGGCATTTCACCGCATCCTTTTCCGTCATGACCAGCGGCAGATCCGGCTTGAACTTCAGGATCTCGGCACTGTAGGGCGCGTGGTCGGCAAACGCGTGGCCAATTGGCCGCCAGTGTAGCGTTTCGAGGGTGTTGAAAAAACGCTGCGGATTACCGATACCGGCCACCGCATGCAATGCCTGTCCGCAAGGAAAATAATCCAGTGGCTGACGCTCGCCCGTGCGCACGTTGATCAGCGCTGTCGGCTGCAACTGAAAGGCAAAGCCGGGCTGCGGATCCGTCAGGGCGCCGTTATACAGCACCGCATCCACACTGCTCAGGCGTTCAGCTGGCTCACGCAGCGGACCGGCAGGCAGGCAGCGGCCGTTACCCAGCCCCCGTGCGTTATCGATCAAGACCAGTTCCAGGTCGCGGGCCAACCGGTAATGCTGCAAACCGTCGTCCGACAGAATCACGTCCAGCGGCTCGGTGGCCAGCAGCGTTTTCACCGCACGGCTGCGATCAGGGTCGATCATCAGAGGCACGCCCGTACGCTGCACGATCAACAAGGGCTCATCCCCTGCCTGCGCGGCAGGTTGATCCGCCGTGACGCGCCAAGGGAACTGCCCCGGTTTGGCCCCATACCCCCGGCTGACCACGCCGACCCGCAGCCCCTTGCGTTGGCAATGCTCGATCAGCCACAGGATCATAGGCGTCTTGCCCGTGCCACCCACGGTGATATTGCCCACGACCACAATAGGCACGGGAGCACGGTAAATGTCACCCTGCCCCGCGACAAAACGTGCGCGCTTACCGTCCACTACGCGCCGATAGAGGCATTCGAGCGGTCTGAGTAATGCCAACAAGGGGTGCCCGGCATACCATGCCTGCAACAAACGATCAGAGATGGCCATCAGGGATTCGACTGCGCCTCGACAGTGGTCATGCGCAAATGGCTGAACCCTAGCTTGCCCGCCGCATCCATGGCCGTAACCACGGCCTGATGTTGAGTTTTGCCATCGGCACTGATCGACAACGGCAATGACGTATCACCACCGGATTCTTTTTGCAGGGCTTCCATCAGGCTGGCCAGATCATTTTTCGGCAACAGCTGGTTGTTCACCGAAAACACGCCGTCCGCACTGATGGCGATATCCAGTTGTTTAACGTTTTGGTCTTCGCTCGGGGAGCCGCTCACAGCTTCAGGCAGGTCTACCCGCAGTTGGGTTTCACGGGTAAAGGTGGTGGTCACGACAAAAAACAGCAACAGGATAAACACCACGTCGATCAGCGAAGCGAGGTTGATATCCACCGTTTCTCGTGGCTTGCGGCGAAATTTCACGCGTTGCTCCCGGCCATGTCGACTTCCCGGTCGCCTTGAACCACTTCAACCAGTTTGATGGCTTCCTGCTCCATGCCGACCACCAGCTCGTCGACCCGGCGCTGCAGGAAACGGTGGAAGAACACCGCAGGAATACCCACCATCAAGCCCGCTGCCGTGGTGATCAACGCCTTGGAGATACCGCCGGCCAGGATGGCAGCATTGGTGGTCATGCCCGACCCCATGAACGAGCTGAAAATGTCGATCATGCCCAGCACCGTCCCTAACAGGCCCAGCAACGGCGCCATGGCAGCGATGGTGCCCAGCGCATTGAGGTAGCGCTCAAGCTCGTGAATCACACGGGCAGCCGCTTCCTCAATGCACTCTTTCATGATCTCGCGACCGTGCCGGGAATTGGCCAAGCCCGCCGCAAGGATTTCACCCAGCGGCGAATCTGCACGCAGTTGTTTGAGTTTTTCCTTGTCCAGCTGCTTGTCTTTGATCCAGACCCAGACTTGCCCCAGCAGATGGGGCGGCGTCACGCGGCTGGCGCGTAAAGTCCAAAGACGCTCGACAATAATGCCCAGCGCGGCAACAGAGCTCAGAATGATCGGCAGCATCATCCAGCCACCGGATTTGACCAGTTCCCACACAGTGACAATCCCCTCGAAAAAGTGCGCCACTCTACCATAGGATTGGACTGGCGCTCAGGCGCGCACAAAACCCCTGTCACCCGTCATGGCGCCAGAACCTGCGTTGTTGACGCTCGCCTGTGTCCGCCCCCTTTGCCCCCAGCCAGAAACGCACGGCGCCTTGTTCTGCACTGTCGAGCACCGTCATGCCCAACGCCCGGTAGCGAGCCAGTACCTGAGGGTGCGGGTGGCCAAAACTATTGCCAGCCCCACGCGATATCAGGACATTTTGCGCAGACAGCGTATTCAAAAACACCCGGGATGACGAGGTGCGGCTGCCGTGGTGCGGGGCCTGCAACCATTGCACGGGGATCGCCAAAGGGCTGCGCAAAAAAGCTCGCTCAGCCTGCACGTCGATGTCTCCGGTCAGCAATAGCCGCTCATCGCCAGCCTGCACCAACAGCACGCAAGACTTCTGGTTGCCGTTGCTGGCATCCGCCCATTGCCAGAGTGAAAAGCGTACACCGTCCCACTCCCAGCCTCGCCCCGCGGCGCAGGGTCGAGCCTGAAGCTGAGCAGGCAAACCCGGTACGTCGCCGCTGATCACCTGATTGACGTTCAGCGCGCGCTGGACCGCCAGCGCACCGCCTGCATGGTCAGCATCAGCATGGCTGATCAGCATCAAGTCCAGTTGGCCGATACCTTGCGAGCGCAAGAACGGCACGACGACCCGCTCTCCCTGATCCAGATCCCTGAATTTGGGGCCTGCGTCATACAGCACGGTGTGGTGACGGGTTCTAAGCAGCATCGCTAACCCTTGACCAACATCTATCTGCCAGACCTCGACCTGACCGTGGGGAACCTGCTCACGTGGTGCCAGCATTGCCAATGCCAGCAAGGGCCAACCCAACGGCCTCAATGTAACGCCCGCAGGCAACAACAGCATCACTGTCCCGGCCGCCGCCAGCGCCCAAATTTCGACGGGCACGTTTGGCGGCAGCCATGAAGGGAACGTCCCGGCAAGCCAGGTCAAACCGCGTATCAGCACGTCAAGCAAACCACCTGACACCCAGAGCAACCCTTCTGCGAGCCAGGGCACGGGCAGCAAAAATGTGCCCAGCAACGCACTAGGCAAAACCAGCAGGCTGATCCACGGCACGGCTACCAGATTTGCCAGAGGCCCGGTCACACTCACGGGTAACGCCAAGGCCCACATCACGGGAAACAGCCCCAAAGCAATCAGCCCGTGGGGCCTTGTCCAGGCTGACCATAGACGCCATGCACCCAAACGCCCGCTGAAGGTGAAAATCAGCACGGCAACCGCTGCAAAAGAAAGCCAAAAACCCGGCATCAGGCTGGCTAACGGCTCCACCAGCAAGACTGCATTCAACGCCAGCAAAAACGGTAGCCACACACCTAAATGACGAAAGCGCAGGCGCCATAACAGCACCAGCCCCAGCATCACGCAGGCGCGCTGCACAGGCACTTCAAATCCGGCCAACAGGCCATAACTGACAGCCCCTACAAACGCCACGCCACATGCCCAAGGCAGCCATGGCCAACCTCGCGGCCAAAGGCCGTACCGCGCCAGCAGCGCAATCAACCCGTAGAGCAACCCGGCAAACAACCCGATGTGCTGACCCGAGATCACCAGTAAGTGCACCGTGCCCGTGGTTTGTAGCAGCGTCCAGTCTTCGCGCTCCAGACCGGAGCCATCCCCCATCACCAACGCCGCCAACCACGGTGCCCGACCATGGGCATCGACACTCAGCAAACGTTGACGCAGCCCGTCCCGCCACGCATAGGAAGTCGCAGCCAGACGCTGCCCATCCTTGACCGTTCCGGTTGCGCCAATCCGTTTGCTAAGCAGCCACGCCTCGTAGTCAAATCCCTGAGGATTAAGCAGCCCTCGCGGCTTTTTCAGTTTCACGGCCAGACGCCAGCGCTCCCCGCTGTTAACGGGCGGCCCGTCCTGCCAGCTCACCCGAATCGTGCGCGGCAGATCAGCTCGACGAGACACAGGGCTCCCGATTTCAAAAGCAACGTAAGACGCTGTGCGTTGCGGCAGACCTGTCACCTGCCCCTCAATCCACAGGGTACGCCCGTCGAGGGCATCCGACAGGCGGTCATCCAGCGCCGACTGCCCCTGTACGCACGCCCACACCAGCCCCAGCAGGCACAATCCAAGCGGGTACGTGCGAAAAAACAGCAAGCCAAGCCCCAGGCCGAACAACAGCACCCAGCACCACACCGGCGGCAATACCGGTAAATAACGCAACGCCATCAAGCCCAGCGCCAGCCCTGACATCCCTGTATACATAGCCAGCCCAGAAATTCCTTTCCTCTCGGATTAGTTCATCCGGGCCTACCGCGCTTTAATAATTGTCACAAAGTCTGAATAGGCACAGGTACGAATTTGGGCATACTGCCCCATTGACCCCAGGGAGAGGCCCATGCCACGGCGTTTGTTCAAACGTTACATGCCAGACCCGGCAAGCATCAGGGAACACAAATCCTTACGCTTTATGGGCACCCTGTTGCATGACCCGAACCTTTGGCACTTGAACCGCCACTCGGTTTCCCGCGCCATGGCCGTGGGCATCTTCGCCGCGTTCATCCCCATGCCTTTTCAGATGCTCCTGGCAGCGTTCCTCGCGATTACCGTGCGCAGCAACATGCCCATTTCGGTCGGTCTGGTATGGCTGACCAACCCGATTACCATGCCACCGGTGTTTTATTGCACCTACAAACTTGGCGCCTGGTTGATGGACGTGCCGGCACGTACCTTGCCAGACGATCTGACCTGGGCGTGGATCAGCGGGCAGTTGTCTACCCTCTGGCAGCCATTCTTGCTGGGCTCTGTGGTATGCGGCGTAGTATTGGGCGCGCTCGCCTATTGCCTGACCCAACTCTATTGGCGCTGGTGGGTGAGCCGCCAATGGAAACGCCGACAAAACAATCGCCCATAAAAAAGACCCCTTACGGGGTCTTTTGCAAAGCGCAAAGCGTGTTACTGACGCATGCCGCGACCGCTAACCAGCAATCGGGCGCACAAGATGTACAACACCACGGTCGCCACCACCATAAAGGTCAGGGCCACGCTGATTTTGATGTCAGACACCCCCAAAATGCCGTAGCGGAAGGCATTCACCATGTGCAGCACCGGGTTGGCCATCGACACCGTCTGCCAGAACGGCGGCAGCAACGAGATCGAATAAAACACGCCTCCCAAATAGGTCAACGGCGTGAGCACAAACGTCGGAATGATCGAAATATCATCGAAATTACGTGCAAATACGGCATTGACGAAGCCCAGCAGCGAAAAGATGGTCGCCGTCAACAACACAACCGCCACCGTTAACCCGAGGTGATGCACCTGCAAGTGGGTGAAGAACAATGACAGCAAGGTCACGATCACGCCCACCATCAAGCCTCGCAGAATCCCGCCCACGGTGTAGCCGATCAGGATGGTATGCGGCGACACTGGCGATACCATCAATTCTTCAATGGAGCGCTGGAACTTACTGCCAAAAAAGCTCGACACCACATTGCCGTAGGCGTTAGTGATCACCGACATCATGATCAGGCCCGGCACGATGTACTCCATATAGGTGAAACCACCCATATCACCGATTTGTCGGCCAATCAGGTTACCGAAGATCACAAAGTACAGCACCATGGTGATCGCTGGCGGCAGCAGGGTTTGCGGCCAGATGCGCATGAAACGACGTACTTCGCGGTAAACAATGGTGTTCAGCGCAATCAGATTGGGGCGCAGCTCCGAGCTCATATCGCCACCTTCGCCAGATTTTTCTCGACCAACGACACAAACAACTCCTCAAGGCGATTGGTTTTATTGCGCAAGCTCACAACTTCAATCTGCTGTGCAGCCAACTGGGTGAACAAGCCGGTAATGCCGACCTGTTTGTCCACCTGAACCTCCAACGTCATGCTGTCGAGCAACTGGCTTGGGTAGCCGATCAGATGCGGGGCCGCCTGCAACGGGGTTTTCAAGTCCAGCAGGAAGGTTTCGACATGCAACTGGCCCAGCAAGTGACGCATGCTGGTGTTTTCAACGATGGTGCCGTGATCGATGATGCCAATGTTACGGCACAGTTGCTCAGCCTCTTCCAGGTAATGAGTAGTGAGGATGATGGTAGTGCCCTGCTCATTCAGCTCTGTAAGAAAGGTCCACATCGAACGACGCAGCTCAATGTCCACGCCTGCGGTCGGCTCGTCGAGGATCAGCAGGCGAGGCTCGTGCACCAGGGCGCGGGCGATCATCAAACGGCGCTTCATGCCGCCCGACAGAGAGCGCGACGGCGTGTCGCGCTTGTCCCATAACCCGAGTTGGGTCAGGTATTTCTCAGCGCGCTCCTTGGCGACTTTTGGTGCGATACCGTAATAGCCCGCTTGGGTTACGACAATGTCGAAGGTTTTTTCAAACTGGTTGAAGTTGAACTCTTGGGGCACCACGCCGATGCAACGCTTCAAGGCGGCGGGTTCGCGGTCCAGGTCATGCCCGAACACATTGACAGTGCCGCTGGTCTTGTTCACCAGTGTCGAGAGAATGCCAATGGTTGTGGATTTGCCGGCGCCATTGGGGCCGAGCAATGCGAAAAAATCACCTTCAGAAACATCCAGATCGATACCACTCAGGGCCTGGAAACCGTTGCCGTAGGTTTTGGTTAGCTGCCGTATGGACAGAGCGGAACTCATATCTGATTACGCACCAAGATGGGGGAATAGGAGGTGTAAATAAGGGCGAGCCGTCTGTCATACACGTTCGACACGCAAGCAGCATGGTGCTTGGCCTCGACGCACAAGTACAGTCGCCCGTATTAATAGTGGGTATTAAGTCAACGCGGTCATGACCGCATGGCGGTAGCACGGGCGCAGTTTCAGGCGCTCGTACCACGCTTCCAGATGCGGCATCGACGGGCGTTCGATAGGCATCTCAAACCACGCATAAATGAACGAGCCCAGCGGAATGTCACCCATGCCAATTTCATCACCTGACAAATAAGGTTTTTCCGACAACGCCTGATCCACAATCGACAATAACTCTGCGCATGTTTTACGTGCAGCGTTAATCAGCACCCAATCCTGCTGCTCGGCCGGAGTCCGCAAAATCCCCCAAAACAGATCGCGGAAAGGGCCTGCAAACGTCGACGTGGTCCAGTCCATCCACTTGTCCGCCTGTGCGCGCACGCATACATCAGTTTGATACCACGCCGTGTCTGACCCGTAACGCGCAGCCAGATAACGCACGATGGCGTTGGATTCCCATAGCACGAAACCGTCGTCCTCAATCATGGGCACCCGACCGTTAGGGTTTAGCGCTCGGTATGCTGGGCTATCGACGACACCAAAGGCGCCACCGGCCTCCTCACGGCTGTAGGGCAGCGCCAACTCTTCGGCACACCACAGGACTTTTCTGACATTAGATGAATTCTTGCGACCCCACACTTTCAGCATGACTCAACTCCTGATTGATAGACGCTGCACGAGTCTAACCTCGCCGGACGAACTCCGCCTCCCGGGTGAGGTCACTATCCATAGCACCCCGAACACGACTTGCGACTAAGCTCTAACAGGTTCGCGCCACTGGTTTCACGGAGGATTAAATATGCTGTTGTTGTGGATTGTGGTTTTAATCGTAGGCGTCGCCTGGTTGGCGCACCGTCGCGTTGCCCCGCTGCCCGCCATGGGCATAGTCGCGGTCTATCTACTGGCTATGGGCCTGTTCAGCCACGCACCGGGCTGGCTGCTGGGGATCTTCTGGATTCTGCTGGCGGTACCGGCCGCGCTGTTGCTACTGCCTGACCTGCGGCGCAAGGTGTTCACCGCGCCACTGTTCAGTTGGTTCCAAAAAACCTTGCCGCCCATGTCGCAGACCGAACGCGACGCCATTGATGCAGGCACCGTGTGGTGGGATGGCGAACTTTTTAGCGGTCGTCCCGACTGGAATCAACTGCTGGCCTACCCCAAAGTCCAACTGACTGAGGAAGAACAAGCGTTCATCGACGGTCCCACCGAAGAACTGTGTGCCATGGTTTCGGACTGGGACATCGGCCAACGCATGGATTTACCCCCCGAAGCCTGGGCGCACATCAAGCAACACGGCTTCTTTGCACTGATCATTCCCAAAGCGTTCGGCGGTAAAGGCTTTTCGGCGTTTGCGCATTCGCAGGTCGCCATGAAACTCGCCACCCGCAGCGGCGACCTGGCGTCCACGGTGATGGTGCCCAACTCCCTCGGCCCGGCAGAATTGCTGCTGCACTACGGCACGGATGAACAGCGCAACCACTACCTCCCTCGTCTGGCCCGGGGTGACGACATCCCGTGCTTCGCCCTTACCGGCCCGCTTGCCGGATCGGATGCAGGCGCCATGCCCGATACCGGGATTATTTGCAAAGGCCAGTGGCAAGGCCAAGAGGTCATCGGTCTGCGTCTGAACTGGGAAAAACGCTACATCACACTCGGCCCGGTCGCCACGTTGTTGGGTTTGGCATTCAAGGCGCACGACCCTGACCACTTGTTGGGTGAGGAAGAAGACCTGGGCATCAGCCTCGCGTTGATTCCGACCGACACGCCGGGTGTCGAGATTGGCCGACGTCATCTGCCATTGGGCGCAGCGTTCATGAATGGCCCCAACGCTGGCAAAGACGTGTTCATTCCGCTGGACTATCTGATTGGCGGGCAGGAGATGCTCGGCAAGGGCTGGATGATGCTGATGAACTGCCTGTCGGTGGGCCGTTCGATTTCCCTCCCGGCGGTGGGCACCGGTGCTGCCAAGTTCACCAGTTTGGTCACTGGCCAATATGCCCAGGTGCGCGAACAGTTCAATGTGCCCCTCGCCGCGTTCGAAGGCATTCAGGAAGCGCTGGCCCGAATCGGCGGCAATGCCTGGTTGATGGACAGCGCCCGCATGCTGACGGCCAACGCCGTCGACTTGGGCGAGAAACCGTCTGTACTGTCGGCCATCCTCAAATACCATCTCACCGAGCGTGGCCGCGAATGCATCAGCCACGCCATGGACGTGCACGGCGGTAAAGGCATCATCATGGGCCCCAACAACTACTTGGGCCGCAGCTGGCAAGGTGCGCCGATCTTCATCACCGTGGAAGGCGCAAATATTTTGTCGCGCAACCTGATGATCTTCGGCCAGGGCGCCATTCGCTGCCATCCGTTTGTCTTAAAGGAAATGGCACTGGCCGGGCGCGAGGACCATGAACAGGCCCTGCACGAATTCGATGACCTGCTGCTCAAACATATCGGTTTTGCCGTCAGCAATGCTGCGAGCACCTTTGTGTTGAATCTGGGCCTGGGTCGCTTCGAACATGCACCGGGCAACACGTTGAGCCAAGGCTATTTCCGCGCTTTGAACCGTCAGGCCGCGGCGTTTGCGATGCTGGCCGACCTGAGCATGATGCTGCTGGGCGGCGAGCTAAAACGCCGCGAACGCCTGTCGGCGCGTCTGGGCGATGTGCTCAGCCATATGTACTTGGCTTCCGCGGCCCTCAAGCGCTATCACGACCTTGATTCACCGGAACATCTGAATCCGCTGTTTACCTGGGCCATGGAAGAAAGCCTGGGGCATGCAGAGCGGGCGCTGGATGAATTACTGAAAAACTTCCCGAGCCGCACGCTGGGTTTCCTCCTGCGCGGGGTGGTGTTCCCGTTTGGCCGACGTCACACCGGGCCCAGCGATGCGCTGGACGCCGAGGTGGCCGCCGTACTGGGACGCGCCAAGGGCGACCCGACGCTGGAAGCAGTACTTGCCGGGTGCTATCGCCCGCAATCGGCCGATGATCCGGTCGGCGCGTTGCAACATGCCAGTGAACTGCTGGCCGCTGCCCAGCCGCTGTTCAAAACGCTTCATCAGGGCCTAAAAAGCGGGCACGTCAAACCGGCTGCGGGGGAGCATGCAATTGATGCCGCGCTCAGTGCTGGCGTGTTGCAACCGGCCGAAGCGCAAACCCTGCGCGATGCCGAGGCGGCACGGCGCAGGGTAATTGATGTTGATGATTTCTCGAAAGAGGAGCTCACTCACAGCGAGGGGAAAATTCGATAGCACGACAGCGGGCGCGCGGGGCTTTATACTCCCGCGCCCGTTTTGCTTTAGAGGACACCGCAATGGCCACCAACGATCTCAACCACAACCTCGTGTTGCTCGACATTCTGCGCAGCATTCTGGTTGCTGTCGGTGATGCCGAGCAGATCCCCGAAGAAAGCCACGCATTGTTTATCGAACGTTTCGACGAAATGCGCAGCGCTTTGCCGGTCGACCCGATTGAAAGCCAGTACCTGGGCCAGGACATCATGTGCCAGGTGATCGAACGCTACCCGCAAATCGCCCACCTCGTGCCTCGCGACCTGCTGTGGTACTTCGGTGGTGCCTGCTTCAACTTCCTGTCCGATGAAGAACTGGACATGTACCAGGCGCTTGAAGAGCGCCGTCATGAGGCCGAAGAAAACGGTGAGCCGTTCGACTGGAATCAGGAAAAGCAGTTCATGGCATTGCCGACAGCCGAAGACAGCCCTCAACACTGATCGGCGCCACACAAGACACCAGACCCGCCCGGTTCCCCGCGCGGGTCTTTTTTTGCGTCGCCGTTTCAGGCCCCCTGCCACGGCGGGCGATGCGTCGACTCTGTTGAGCATCGCAACCTTGCGCAGCTTAGTCAGGGGTCGCGATCCAGGCGCGAGGCGGCTAGCGGTCGACTCGGTTCTTGCGCCAGCCGCTCAACCAGATAGTCGATGAACACGCGCAATTTCGGTGGCAAGTAGCGGGTCGGTTCGTACAGGAGCCACACCCCGCCGTGGTAGGACGCAATAAAGTCCCACTCGGGCAACACCTGAACAATAAGCCCCTGCTCAAGCGCCTCCCGCGCGGTGAAATACGGCAGGCTCCCAATCCCGATATGCTGCAACACGGCATCCAGCCGCACCCCCGTGTGATTGGCAGCGTAGCGCCCTTTTACGCCCACAACCGCTGCTTTGCTACCCTGTTTGAACTTCCACCGCGCATCGGCCGGGGTCTCGCCCAGGCAGATACAACTGTGATGGCGAAGATCTTCAGGCTGTTGCGGGACGCCATGCTCGGCCAGATATTGTGGCGTTGCGCACAGCAGTTGCTCGATCACAAACAATTGCCGCCCTGCAAGGCCCGGCGCGGGCTGCTCTGTAACACGAAGGCTCAAGTCGACATTGCCATCAATCAAATCTACATACCGGTCTTCCAGCACCAACTGCACATCCACGTGCGGGAAGCGACGCAGGAACTCGGGCATATGCGGGTGAATCACGTAGCGGCCGATGGCCTTGGGGACGCTCACGCGTACCAGACCTTCCACCTCTTGGGTAAAGCGTCCACTGACTTGCATGACCGACTGCGCCGCGCCCACTACATCCCGGCAACGCTTATACACCTCCTCGCCGCCATCGCTCAGGCGCAATTTACGGGTGGTGCGCTGCAATACGCGGATGGCCAGTGCCTTTTCCAGCCGGGCAATGCTGCGGCTCACAGCAGAGGGCGATGTACCCCGTTGGCGCGCTGCCTCAGAAAAGCTCCCGGCCTCAACCACCTTCACAAAAATCGCCATTTCAGCCAACAAAGACAACGGTAGATTGATGCTCACAACGCACAGGTCCATTGAAAATTGAAGGGATTATCACGCCAACGTGACGTCCTTATACTTCAAAAACACGTTTTTCAGGAGCCTCGCCATGACCCCACGCCTGTTTTTTACCGAAGATGGCCTTACTGCTCAGGTCGAGGTGCTCAGTTGCGCCCCGTGTGACGATGGGTTTGCGGTGGAGCTGAGTACGACGCCTTTCCACCCTCAGGGTGGCGGGCAGCCCAGCGACACGGGCTGGATCGGCGACAGCGAAGTGATCAGGGTTTTCCATCGGCACGACACGTTGGTGCATGTCGTCAAAGCCGCCGTACAAACAGGGGAAACCCAAGCCCGCGTCGATGAAACACGGCGCCTTTTGAATACCCGCCTGCATTCGGCCGGTCATTTGATCGGCGTCTGTGGCGAACGCGCAGGCTGGATCCCCAGTAAAGCCCATCATTGGCCGGGTGAATGCCGGGTCAGCTTCGTGCCGGGCCAAGCCCCTCAGCCGCTGCAGGCGCAACAGGTCGAGGAGCAACTCCAGCAATGGATCGAAGCGGACTTGCCGCGGGTGACGCGCATGGAGGCCGAGCAACGTTTCATCGGCTTCGGCGAGCTGCCCGTCTACCCGTGCGCCGGCACCCATGTCAGCTCGTTGAAGCAATTAAAATCTGTCCCCATCCTGTCGATCAAAGAAAAGAAAGGCGTACTCACCGTTCGCTACACCATGGACTGAGGCGCCTGCGCGGCGCCCTGCCATGCTAGGGGATCGACAAAAACAAACGCTGAGCCAGTGCTGCATCGAGTTTGGCCCGGTAGACCTCGATGACCTCTTGGGACGTACCCGCCCTCGAATAAAGGGTCTGTTCGCTCAATCGACGCTGGGCTGCGGTTTTCAGGTGCGCCACATCGAACGCCGCGGCTGGCGTCTCAAGTGCTTTGTAATGAAAGTGCGCGTACCACAATGCGCGCCCGTCTGTGTCATTGATGACGTATTCCTGCAAGTAGTCTTTGCGCTGCCCACGGGACAAAAACGTGCGCTCACCCAAGCGCCGAATGCTGATTTCTTTTTGAGTGTTCAAGTAATCCACATTAGGCCCCGTCGGAGGCAAACGCTTGATCATGCCCACGCGTAACGTTTTCCCGACCGAACGCAACCGGATCGCCGCAGCCTTCAACTCCTCACTCAACGCCTGCGCGGCGCGCTGACGGGTGTCGGTCAGTATTTCGGGTTCAGCGCTGGAGTTCATCAAGATCCCATCTATTTGAACGGCAACCTCATCGAGACTCTTGCCTTTAAATTCGAGGATCTCTTCGATTTCTACCGGGATTTTTGAAATGGCAGCGCTGGAGCGGCTGCTTTCAATCGCACCCTCGACTTTGGCGAGCAAGCGCCGAGCATCAGCCTCCAGTCGCGCCAGGTTTCTGGACTGAGTCGCTACCTGCACGCCAGGCCGCAACTGAGTGATTTCCTCCCAGGTTCCGCCTTCAACTTGCTTGTACGCATGAACCGTCATCCTTCCAAAGCCTTCGGTGACCTCGACGATGTCGCCGGAGGTGCCCTCGGCGGGGTCTCGCAAGGCGCCCACAAGCACTTGATGAGTCGTCGTTTCGATCACGTGTTGTGCAGGCCGGGACGGCTCCGCTTTTTTTCTTTGCTCAACGTGAGCCAGACGGCTAGGCCCCGGTCGGGGTTCTTCAAACTCAGACGATGAGCTTTCGGAGTCTCTGATGACTTTTTCCAGCTGGTTTTCAGCAAATTCTCTCAAGTGTCTGACCACCTGCATGATGGGCGCCAAATACTGGTTTCGAAAATGTTCAGACTCCAGACCCAGGAGATTCACGCACAAGCTTTCGGCCGCGTAGTAGTGCTCGATCGCCCGATCCAACAAGGCAATATGGTCTTTGCTAAATAGTTGATTTTCCATTCGCAAACTCAATTGCGCCCACGCCGTGTCGACCAGAGAAGCTTTAGCAAAAAAGCTGTAGGCATGCTGTTCTTCCGGGGACATGTTAACCCCTCCCCGCCGGATGACTAACTCGCACAAAGTCTCTAAATACACGGCAGACCAATGGCGATCGAAATACTCATGATCCTGTTGGGTCTTCAACTCCCGAAGGGCGCTGTCCTTGGGCAAGGGACGCGTATGGACATGGCGAAGGGCTTGCGCCTCTTCGACGGAATTATGGAACAACGTCGCTTCGACCTCCCGGGCCTTTTCCAGTTGCTCAACCCACTTTTCGTAAACATCGCTTGACCCGGCCTCCAGCTTTTTGACTACATCAATCAACTTCTCGAGAAAGTCCTCTTGAGAGTTATGGACAGGAAGGGCCTGGCGCACCTGTTCGTAAAAGTTTTGCAACTTGAAATGATTCAACGCCAAACTGATCCAATAGCCCTGGATTCTCTGCGCACGTGGTTCTGAAGGGGCAATACTTTCTGCCTTGGTCAACAGGTTAATCAGATCGTGGACCATGAGCCGCCAGCTTTCGAATTCCTGGTGGTAACGCTCCAGAAACACGGTCTTGCGTTCGGTTGCGCTTTCGAGCAAGCCTTGAGTCACACTCAGCACGCGCGCCTTTTCCTGAATGAGCCCTTTGAGGGTGTCAGCCTGGCGCGTTAACTCATCGACCTTTTTCTGCCTGTCCTCGCGCAGCTTCTTGATTCGCGCTTTAGGACCGCCGCCCTTTAAGCCGAGGCGCAGATCCAGTGCCCAGCGCCCCGTTTCATCGCGCACCAGACGGGGACCCCAGCGATTGAGTTGACGCGCATCCTGAATTCTCAACCCGTGCGCATCACGCGCGACGGCATAGGTGCTGCTGGCAATGCGCACGTAAGACTGCCCTTGATGGGTCATGACCCCCGCTAACGCGCCGACCTCGATACGGGTGGCCTGCGACAGGTCGGTGTGCACTTCAAATGTTTCAAGCGCTTGGCGTTGCGCGGGGGTCAAACGCTGCTGACCACTGAACCAAGTCACTTCCAGCGCCGAATAGTCCTGCACAGCCGCCGGGCTCAGGTCAGGGTTTCTGCGTGGCATCATCAGTGGCTCAATGGCCGGTTTGGGGGGCCGCGCAAACCCTTCTTCAAACCGCGAAAACAAGGGTTCATCCGCAGGCACATTGAGACGCCGCCGGTCGTTGGCTTGCCCCCTGAAACTCAACCCTTCTTGCAGCAGCGCCAGACTGACGTTCATCAGCAAGTCGATGACAGATTCGCGCGCGGCTTCTTTATTAGCGCTCAGACGAGCATGCAAGGCGCCATCAATACTGAGCAAGGTTTGAAGTAACCAGCCCGCTTTTTGCAGCGGCCCGCTGACAAAGAAAGTAAGCCCGTTAAATAACGCCCAGCCTGCTTTTTTGACCAACAACCAGCGTCGCTCAGCGACCGTCACGGTTTGCTTGTCGGCCAGTAACATCAAGGCATTGGCATGAGCTGTAAACAAGACGTCGAAGTAATCGCCCACCACAGGTTGTGTACTCAATGCCGCGGGGCTGCGCGGTAACAGGGCAAGAAAGCCTTCGAGCAAGACACCTTCAAGATGGGGCCGGGCAAACCCTCCGTCAGCGTAAAAACCTCGCGCGTCGTCTTCCAGCCATTGCAGCACGCTGTAGTTCAGGTCTTCGGACTCAATGATGGCTGCCAATAGCGCCGGCCATGATTCAACCTGCAGTAAAGGCTCCGTTGCGAAGGGCTGGTAAAGGATAAAGGGACCCTTTTCGATATCACGCGGGCCGAGGATGAACATGTTGGCAACATAATGGGTCGGTGCGCCTTCGTACGCTATAAAGCCTAAAGGCCGTACACAAAAGTCACCGTTATCGAAGGTCGCGTTGCCATCGGGACGCATCAAACGCAGCAGAACCGCCCACCCATGCTCGGTCAACCCGGCTTCGCCCTTGATAAGCTTCTCCAGCGCGAACATGGGCAATTGAAGGCTTACTTGCGATTTGAATAGCACTTTGCGTCGCGCAACTTCCTGCGCGTCATCAACCAGCAAACGCTTGATCTGCGCAATGTACTGAGTACCGACATCCAGCTCGTCGACTAACTGTCGGGCGTAATCGGCGGTAAACCAGCCGGGCAAAACGGTGCCGTCGCGCCCTTCAACACCAATCAGCCCGATCGGCCAGCCCCCTCGATAGCTCAACACAAAGTCGATCAAAGACAGCCGGTCATCGGTAAAAATCGGCAATGTCAGCACCTCAACCCCCTGGTCATGAATTTCCACCCTGGAAATATCCACCCCCGAGTGGGGGTGATCGATCTCAAGCCGTTTCTGGATCAGTTGCCCGGCATAGACCGGCAATGCTTCGATCTCATCAAGAAACGTTTTGCCCGCAGATTGTTGCTGAGACAGGGCTTGAGCAATGATCAGTTTGCTATAGGCCAATTGGTGCGGCGCAGACGCCTGCTTGAGCCACGAAGGCAGTTTGGTCATGACATGATCGAGCCAGGGGCGATCCTCCTGACTGAATAAAGGGAACATTCCCGCAGCGTCGTCCAGCTTGCGCTCCAGCCGCCAGGCGCTCCAGCGTTCAGCTTGTGCCGTTTGCCCAAGGTCACTCAAGTCGCGTAACTGTTGATCCAGCAGCGTGTAAGCCTGCGCGGTAAAAATATTTCCCTGGGGTTCGTTCAAGCCCCATGAAAACACCCGGCGCCCCAACTGGCCTTCCAGACGACGGGCGAGCCGTGTGCCGTAATCATGCAGCGACTCATATGCAAGGATGCCTGTGTTGAGGGAGTAGCTCATCACCAACTCGCGTTGATTCATCTGCCGCAAAACAAGCATTTCGCCCGGCACTTGAAAGCGTTCAACCCCCGGCACCTTAAGCGCCTGAATGTTGACCAGATAGGCATGCACAGGGGACTCTTCCGTGCCTTTTTGGCGCTGTTCACTGTCCGCAAAACTCGTCACCACCGCCAATGAGACAGCTTGATCATTGCTCAAGGCCGGTACGTGATGATTGTGAGCCAATGTTGAGCTAAGGCTTGTCTGCAGCACTTGGCTCAGCCACAGAATTGGCGAAACGCCAGTACTGCCTACGCTCCAAAACTGCGTCAAAGCGCATTGCCAGATTTCGGGCAACAAGGGTGCGCACTCATTAATAGCCGTTTGCAGGTCATCCATGTGCACCGCCAAGGGATGGGGATCGTATTCAGTGATCTCATCCGTCAGTCGGTGCACCCCCTGGATCAGACTGATGGGGCGTTTATCGATGAAACACTGGACCAGCATGTCCACTGGGGACATCAATCGATAACGCTGGGGCATTGTGCTTTGAGGTGATAGCAAGGCAGTCGCGATGGGCCAGGGTTCTGCGAGGTGCAGACTTGTGACATCAAGGCCAAGCCCCCCGTACTTTTCGGCCAGCGAATCGTTGAGTTGGGCAGCAAGCACGGTATAAAGCGTCGGGCGTGGCGGGAAATCCTGGGCATTAAAACTGCCCAGCACCTTGAAACGGGAGATTAAGCCGGGGGTTGAGGAGAAGGTCTTCATCGGGCGTCCATTGCATTGACGTGTTAAGGAAAGCCCAGCCCATCGAACCTGCATGGACCGGGCTTTTCTTTCATTAAACGCAATGCACCGCCTTCTTCTGCGGTAGCTGATTACCCCTGACTCACGCGTGCGTGCGACGCCGTTTTACAAAACGGTCCACGTAGTCATCGGCCGGCGCACGCAGAATGTCATCTGGGGTCCCGACCTGAATCAATTGCCCGTCCTTGAGAATGGCGATGCGATTGCCAATACGCAGCGCCTCGTCCAGGTCGTGGGTGATAAAGACGATGGTTTTTTTCAGCGACCGCTGCAACGCCAGTAACTGATCTTGCATTTCGGCCCGGATCAGTGGATCGAGGGCGCTGAATGCTTCGTCCATCAGAATAATGTCAGTATCGGTGGCCAGCGCCCGCGCCAGTCCTACACGTTGGCGCATGCCGCCTGACAATTGATGAATCATCGCCTGCTCGTAGCCCTTGAGCCCCACTACAGAGATCCAGTGCCGCGCCCGTTCATCCCATTGCGCCTTGCTCTCGCCGCGCACCTTGAGGCCGTAAGCCACGTTCTCAAGTACATTTCGATGAGGCAGCAAGCCGAAATTCTGAAACACCATGCTGATTCTATGGCGACGCAGGTGACGCAGTGCTGGCATGTCGAGATGAAGAATATCTTCGCCATCCACCAAAACCTGCCCGCTTGAGGGGTCGATCAACCGATTGAGGTGACGAACCAGCGTCGACTTGCCCGAGCCGGACAGGCCCATGATGACAAACACCTCCCCCGCCTGGATCGACAGCGACAAATCATTGATGCCCACTACGCAGCCGGTCTCGGCCAGGACTTGCTCCTTACTCATCCCGGCCCGAAGAAGGGCAAGCACTTCTTTCTCACGTTTGCCAAACACTTTGAACACATGCCGGACTTCAATTTTATTCACGCCCGCTAGGCTCATTTACGTTCTCCCTGCCGGGGGCGCCCGTAGGCCTGAGTGATGCGGTCAATCACCACGGCGAGAATCACAATGGCCAGTCCTGCCTCCAGTCCTTTGCCGACGTTGAGGGTCTGAATGCCCACCAGAACATCTTCGCCCAATCCCCTCGCGCCAATCATGGAGGCGATCACCACCATCGACAACGCCATCATGGTGGTCTGATTGATCCCGGCCATGATGCTGGGCAAGGCCAGCGGCAACTGCACGCCAAACAGTTGCTGCCACGGGGTGGCACCAAAGGCATTGATTGCCTCCATAACTTCGCGATCCACTTGGCGCAGGCCCAAATCGGTGAGGCGGATCAACGGCGGGACTGCATAAATGACGGTGGCAAAAATGGCCGGTACTTTGCCCAGACCGAACAGCATCAGCACCGGGATCAGGTACACGAAGCTCGGCAGGGTTTGCATGATGTCGAGCAACGGCATCATCACCGCTCGCAGACGATTATTGCGCGCGGCAAGAATGCCCAAGGGAATACCGACGAGCACCGAAATCACAGTGGCCACCATCATCAGCGCCAGGGTTTGCATCAGCTTGTCCCACAGCCCTACTGCACCGACCAAAAACAGCAAGCCGACAATCAACAGCGTACTGAAGACTTTGCGAGTGGCATGCCAGGCAATGGCTCCGACAATGGCCAGCATGAGCCACCACGGCGTCAGGCGCAGCAGGTGTTCAAGGTTGATAATGGCCCACAGCAATGTGTCAGAGATATTGCGAAATACATCCCCATAATTGCTTACCAGCGCATCGACCCCGTTGTTAACCCAGCCGGCGATGGAGAACGTCAGATTTTCAGGAAACATGCACGGCTCTTGTTCTGAGAAATAGACGGCTTATAGCGCCGATTTAACCTTCTGCGCGGCTTCAGGGGTTACCCAACGCTCCCAGATCTGCGGCTGTTCACGCAGGAACGCCTCGGCGGCCTTGCGCGGTTCGGTTCGTTTTTCACTCATCTGCGCCAGTGTCTGATTCAGCAGGTCGATCGGGAAGTCGACTTTCTCATAGAACTGAACCAACTGCGGGTACTGGGATTTGAAGGGCGCAGAAACGCCAATTGCCAATTTTGCAGGCAGTGAACGTGTGCCCTTGGGGTTCGGATCGTTGGCGTCGGTCAGGGTTTTCCAAGCTTCGGCATCAAAGGGCGGCTCTTCCAGCTTGATCAACGGGTAGCGGCCGATCAAGGGGGTCGGGGACCAGTAGTAGAACAGCACCGGCTTCCCGCGCTTGATCGAAGAGCTGATTTCGGCATCCAGCGCAGCCCCGGAACCCGTACGGAAATTCACAAAATCGCTCTCCAGCCCGTAGGCTTTGAGTTTTTGACTGTTAACGGTTTCAGACGTCCAACCACTGGGGCTATTGAGAAAGCGTCCGCGGCTCGGGTCTTCCTGATCGCGGAAAACGTCTTTGTAGCGCGCCAGATCGCTGACGGATTTCAGCTCGGGCGCCAAAGGCTTGATGCCTTTTTCCGGATCACCCTTGATCACGTATTCAGGCACCCACCACCCTTCGCTGGCATTTTTCACAATATCGCCAAGGCCAAAGACCTTGCCTTCAGCTTCGGCCTTGACCCACACGGGGCTGCGCCCGGCCCACTCTTCGCCGATCACTTGGATATAATTTTTGGCCAAGGCGGCTTCAAGGCTGACCGTGCTGCCTGGCAATGTGTCAGTGCTGACGCCGTAGCCCTTTTCGGTGAGCTGGCGCAGCACCTCAGTGATAAAACTGCCGCTTTCCCACGTGAGATCAGCGAAGTGAACCGGTGTAGCCTGGCTTTGTGCCGACACGGGTTGTGTCATGATTCCAAACGCCAGAAGCGGGACACTGAGCCACTTTTTCAGATTGTTCATACGGATTCTCTTGTTGTGTGGTGTCGGCGTGATCGGAGCGCTATTGGCTTTGAACAACGAAGTTGACGCAAGGTTCAGGTCAGTACTGACTGAACAGGGGGATATGTCCAACATTAGCAGTCATACCGTCCAGCGGGAGGTGACGCTTAAATATGTGAACACTTATTTGACTGTTATGAGGGGCGAAAAATGAGGGTGCGCCCCTCACTGGTTCGGCTGCGCCCCATAAATCGCAGGCACAAAAAAAGCAGCCCGCGGGCTGCTTTTCTGTGTTTTTTGAAACTGCGTTGCTCCAAAAAACAAAATTTGGAGCGGGAAACGAGACTCGAACTCGCGACCCCGACCTTGGCAAGGTCGTGCTCTACCAACTGAGCTATTCCCGCAATAATGGCGTCCCCTAGGGGACTCGAACCCCTGTTACCGCCGTGAAAGGGCGGTGTCCTAGGCCACTAGACGAAGGGGACGTTGCCCAAAACATACACTGTATGTCTCAGTGCCAACTGCATTAACCGAAGTTGCTGCTCTGGCGTTTCACTCAACCTCACCCGAAGGCAGGGCTGCTGGTGACACAAAAAAAATCAGCCTCGGCTGATCTTTTTATGCTTTCTGAACTGTGCGTAGCTCCAGAAAACAAAATTTGGAGCGGGAAACGAGACTCGAACTCGCGACCCCGACCTTGGCAAGGTCGTGCTCTACCAACTGAGCTATTCCCGCAATAATGGCGTCCCCTAGGGGACTCGAACCCCTGTTACCGCCGTGAAAGGGCGGTGTCCTAGGCCACTAGACGAAGGGGACGTTGCCCAAAACATACGCTGTATGTTTCAGTGCCAATTACATTAACCGAAGTTATTGTTTTGGCTTTCACTCAACCCCGCTCAAGAGCGAAGCTGCTTAAAAATGGAGCGGGAAACGAGACTCGAACTCGCGACCCCGACCTTGGCAAGGTCGTGCTCTACCAACTGAGCTATTCCCGCATTGGCGTCCCCTAGGGGACTCGAACCCCTGTTACCGCCGTGAAAGGGCGGTGTCCTAGGCCACTAGACGAAGGGGACACGCTACAACTTCACTGGTCACTGCGTTTGGCTGTGTGCTTTACGCTGCAATTGGCGCGCATTCTAGGGATGGTTTTGGAAGTCGTCAACCCCAATATGAAAATATATTGAAATCAATGACTTCCCCTATCTTCAGGACTTTTCTTACGCCGTCTAGCGCCCAAGTCCTGACGCCTATATTCCGACATCCTACAAGGAGTTATAGTTGGCAGCGGACAATAGTGGCACTCTGTACCACATCCCACACTTTTGCCTCTTTATAGATGAGAGCTATTACCTTCAAGATTGTTTGCCACACCCAAATAAAGCCCATTGACCATCCAAAGAGGTTTTCACGTTGACGCCATCCATGATCACCCTGCTTGTAGTAGCCGGGATCGTCCTATTGATCGCCATCGGTTACATGAACCATGTGGTGGAAAACAACAAACTGGAAAAGGCGCGCCTGAAGGTTGAACTGACTGACCGCGTTCGTCGCTGTAGCGAAGTCAGCGAAACATTCCCGGGCCAATTGATGTCGCCCGGCCTCAAGCACTTGCTGACGCGCCTGGAACTCAATGCGTGCCAGCGCCTGCTGCATCTGGATAAGAACAGCGCGCCTGTGAAGGCACGCATTGCCGAGCTGAATGCCCTGGTGGGCCAAGGTGAATCGATTCCGGTCAATAACCCGCCCGGCCCTATCCTGACTGAAGCCAAAGCAAAAGACGTGCGTTTTCTGCTGGAAACGCTGCACGGGCAAATCACCCGCGCGGTGCAAGATGGCTTTCTGCCTACCAACGAAGCCAAGCGCTGGATCAAAGAGATCCGCCATTTACTGGTCGTGCTGCACATCGAATTTTTCAACAACCTTGGGCAACTGGCTTTCCAGCAAAATCAGCCTGGCCAGGCACGTCTCGCCTATGAGCGCGGCGCCCAGTACCTGCGCAAACAGCCTGAGCCTGCCCTGTACAGCAACGCCCTGAAGGAAATGGAGGAGCAACTGGCGCGTGCCAACTCGCTCGTACTCACCAAGCTTGAGCCGGCAAAAGATGAAGTCAATGAGCTGACTGAAGGTTTGAAAACTGACGAAGCGGATGCCGACTGGAAGAAAAAGGTCATCTACGACTGATGTGCTAAACCCTGAAAAAAAGGACAAGCGTATGCCTTGTCCTTTTTTTTGAGTACCTGAAAGCATTGATGACTGATCAACAGGCACGGTCTTAACGCCTAACCTGCGCAGGAATATGCGCGCGCGGACACATACACGCAGGGCGAGCAAAAAAGATCGAGGATTTTTATCTGACGCCCGAACGGGCTAGAGAATGTTGCAGGGCAACAGCATGGAAGCAGCCATGCAGGCTGCCTCCATGCACAACATCAGGCTACCGGATTGATTGGCTTTTCCGGGTACCAAACGTCAAGCAGCGGGCTCACTTCAACACTGGTCAGCTCTGGACGAGCTTTCAGCCAGGCTTCAACAGCGGCACGCTGTTCTTCGCTGACCGAACCACGCTTCTGCAGGCAAACCAGACCGTAGTCGTCGCCGCCAACATAACCAAGGCCGTTGGCTTCCATGGCTTCTTTCAAGAACGCATCGAGGAAAGCATCGACAGCTGCATCCGACAGGTCTTCTTTGAAATCCAGGTTCAGCTCAAAACCCAACTCCTGAAATTCATCAACGCACAGCTTTTTGCGCAGACGCTGGGAACGATTAGTAGCCATTGAACAATCCTCTTAAGTAATAACGGCGGCACTTTACCAGTTTCGAGCTGCACTTGCCCGGTTCAGTGTGGACGGCTCATCGTTTTGTGCATTTAATCAGTGGATGTATGTATCACGGCAATGCCCAAGCCTGACGACCTTGGGGCATAATGCCGTCACTTTCATGACCATTGAGGGAATCTTTTCATCATGCCCTCGTATTTTCCCCCTCGCCTGTAGGGTATTACTTTTTATGATCAAGTCTTTACGTCCATTGTTTCTTGCCGGGCTGATGCTGCCATTCGCCTTTGGGGCCAACGCCGCCCCCGTCAACACCACCCTGTCGCCCAAGGTTCAACAGGCCCTTAAAACCAACAAGCTGCAAAACAACGCACTGTCGTTGGTGATGCTACCGCTCAATGGTCCCGGCGTACCGACTGTTTTCAACGCCGACGTCTCTATGAACCCGGCGTCCACCATGAAGCTGGTCACCACCTATGCAGCGCTGGAAATGCTCGGCCCTACCCATCAGTGGAAAACCGAGTTTTACACCGATGGCACGCTGAGCAACGGCATCCTGCAAGGCAACCTTTATCTTAAAGGCGGTGGCGACCCCAAGCTGAACATGGAAAAGCTCTGGCTATTGATGCGCGACCTGCGCGCCAATGGTGTGCAGCAGGTGACGGGCGATCTGGTACTGGATCGCAGCTTCTTCGAACAACCACAATTGCCCGTGTTTGACGACGACGGTAATGACAAGAACAAGCCGTTCCTGGTCAAACCCGACGCGCTGATGGTCAACCTCAAGGCGCTGCGTTTTGTTGCACGCAATGATTCAGGAAAGGTCCTGATATCGGTTGAGCCGCCGATTGCCAGCATCCGCGTGGATAATCAGGTAAAAGCCGTCAACGCCAAGCAATGCACGGGGGACGTGCGCTACAACCCGGTGACGCAGCCGGACGGCTCGGTGGTCGTCACCGTCACTGGCCAGCTGGGAGAAGGCTGCAACTCGCAGACGTACCTGTCGCTGCTTGATCACGCAACGTACACCGCAGGCGCAGTTCGCGCGATATGGAAAGAGCTGGGCGGCAGCATTCTGGGACAGGACCGTCAGGGTTCGGTGCCTAAAAGCGCCAAAGTACTGGCCCGCGCTTTCTCGCCCGACTTGGCCGAAATCATTCGTGACATCAACAAGTACAGCAACAACACCATGGCTCAACAGCTGTTTCTGAGCCTGGGCGCGCAGTTCCGCACCGATGCAGATGGCGATGATGCCAAAGCAGCACAACGGGTGGTTCGTCAGTGGCTGGCCAAGAAAGGCATCACCGCACCACACCTGGTGATGGAGAATGGCTCGGGCTTGTCTCGCGCCGAGCGAGTCAGCGCACGTGAAATGGCCCAGATGCTTCAGGCCGCATGGAAGAGCCCGTATGCTGCCGAGTTCATCAGCTCCATGCCCATTGCCGGCAAGGACGGCACGATGCGCAAACGCCTGAAAACCACCGCCATGAACGGACAGGCTCACATCAAGACCGGCACCCTCAACACTGTCCGGGCCATTTCGGGTTTCAGCCGCGATAGCAATGGCAACACCTGGGCCGTGGTCGCCATTCTCAATGACCCACGCCCATGGGGTGCCTCTGCAGTTCTCGACCAAGTATTGCTGGACCTTTATCGCCAGCCGCAAGTGCCGAATAACGCAGTTTCCATCGCCCAGTAGCGGGTCTCTTACCTGCCACAAAAAACGCCCCGGCTCGCAAGAACCGGGGCGTTTTTGTGTGTACTGCATCTGTCATTGCGCTAAGAAATGACAAAGAGGCCGTCAACGCGCAGTGATTTTCCACGCGCGGTGAATTTTGCTGTTGCGCGCAAAATCCGGATCAATCGTGCTGGCCGTGATTTCTTCTACCGCGTAGCGCGCTTCCAGATGCTCATCAAGAATGAACTTGCGGAAGTTGTTCGAGAAATACAGCACGCCCCCCGGCGCCAAACGCGCCATGGCCAGATCCAGCAATTGCACGTGGTCGCGCTGGACATCGAAGATGCCCTCCATGCGCTTGGAATTAGAGAAGGTCGGCGGATCGATAAAGATCAAGTCGTACTCTTCCCGACATGCGTCCAGCCAGACCATCACATCGCCCTGCTCCAGACGGTTCTTGTCTGAAAAGCCATTGAGCGACAGATTGCGACGCGCCCAGTCCAGATAGGTCTTGGACAAGTCCACGCTGGTAGTGCTGCGCGCGCCACCTTTGGCCGCATGGACACTGGCAGTTGCGGTGTAGCAATACAGGTTAAGGAAGCGCTTGCCGGCAGCCTCACGCTGAATACGCATGCGCATCGGGCGGTGATCAAGGAACAGGCCTGTGTCCAGATAGTCCGTCAGGTTGACCAGCAGCTTCACGCCACCTTCATTGACTTCGGTGAACTTGCCTTGAGCACTTTGGCGCTCGTACTGCTTGGTACCGCTTTGACGTTCACGGCGCTTGACGATCACGCGGCTTTTATCGACGTTCAGTGCCTGCGGAATGGCCGCCAGCGCATCGAACATACGCGCCGAGGCTTTTTCCGGATCGATGGATTTAGGTGCTGCATACTCCTGAACGTGTACCCAGTCGTGGTACAGGTCAATCGCCATCGAGTACTCAGGCATGTCTGCATCGTAAACACGGTAGCAGTCTATACCTTCACGCTTAACCCACTTACCCAACGCTTTGAGATTCTTTTGCAGACGGTTGGCGAACATCTGCCCGCCTTCGCTCAATCGCGGCTGTTCGATCACAACAGGAACTGGCTTGATCGGATTACCGTTCTTGTTGAACTTCTCGTATTTACCCGGCGCCTCAATATTGGACGGCAGATCGGACTCAGCCTGCTCACGCTCCGCCTGACGCTGCTCGGGAGTGCGACGCTCACCTGTCACAAACTGATCCGGCACAACCTTGATCAGCAGCAGCTTGCATGGCAAGGCACCGTTCCAGAACGAGTACTGCTTGTGGCTGCGAATGCCCATGCGCTTGCCCAGATCCGGAGCGCCAGTAAATACTGCGGCCTCCCAGTTCAAGCACGCCTGACGCAGACGCTCGCCGAGGTTCTGGTAGAGATAGAGCAGGCTCGCTTCATCACCCAGACGCTCGCCATAAGGGGGGTTACAGATGACCAGGCCTTTCTGGTTCTGATCCGGGCGGGGCTCGAACGTCGCGACTTCACCCTGGTAAATTTTGATCCAGTGGCTCAACCCGGCACGCTCGATGTTATTGCGGGCAGGCTGGATCAATCGCGGGTCAGCTTCGTAACCACGAATCCACAACGGCGGCTTGGACATGCCTGCTTCAGCACGCTCAGTGGCTTCCTGATGGAGTTTTTTCCAGATTGCAGGCACATGGCCGAGCCAGGCATCAAACCCCCAATGTATGCGATTGAGGTTGGGCGCCATGTCCGCCGCGATCATCGCACCCTCAACCAGGAATGTGCCCACACCGCACATAGGGTCAGCCAGCGCGGCGCCTTCGGCTGCCATGCGCGGCCAGCCCGCACGAATCAAAATGGCTGCCGCAAGGTTTTCTTTAAGGGGCGCTGCGCCTTGCTGTAAGCGATACCCGCGCTGGTGCAGGCTGCTGCCAGACAGATCCAGCGACAAAATGGCTTCGCCACGGTCCAGACGCAAATGAATACGCAAGTCTGGACTGATCTTATCGATCGAAGGACGCTCACCGGCTGGCGTACGCAATTTGTCGACAATGGCGTCCTTGACCTTCAACGCACCAAAGTGCGTGTTGTCGATGCCTGAACCATGGCCGCTGAATTCCACCGCCAGGGTGCCGTCCGGCACCATGTGATCCTGCCAGTCAACATCCAGTACGCCGTGGTAGAGGTCCTCGGCATCCTTCATCGGGAAGCGTTTGAGCACCAGCAATACGCGGTTGGCAAGGCGCGACCAGAGACACAGACGGTAGGCAGTTTCCATATCTGCAGTACCACGAATGGCCGAGGTATGCTCGCGAGCTTCCTCAAGGCCAAGGCCGGTGGCCTCTTCAAGGAGAAGGCCTTCAAGGCCTTTCGGGCAGGTAAGGAAGAGTTCGTAACGATCCGACATGGGATTCCTGAGCTTTTAGCTATCTGTGAAGAGGCAACGCATTGCCTGCTCCGTTTTCAATCAAGCGCTTTTCTTGAAGAGCGCTCGCGTGGCACGAAACTGTGCCGTTCCACCCCAACGACCACCCTCGCCCGCAGGCATAAAGAGTTTAGACGCAGAGGCAGGTCATTCATCTTGAAACAAAGGGACATATTCAGACCCTTCGTCGAATAGTACCCGAGCAAAAAAGGCGGTCATTCGCAGCAGAGAATGAAACGCATCATCTTTGCAAACACTCGCAGCATCAGGCTTTTGTCGTAGAAAGGGGCAACAGCACACCCGGTCTTATGGCCTGAACAACACTATCGTTACGTCCTTATGACAAAACGATCATTCACACACCCAAGTACATTGGTTAGAACTTAACTCAGGTAGTCACCGCGCAGGTGATTACAAACATGCTCGCCACGCCGGCAGCGAGCAACCCACGGCAGATCTATTCTGCCCCGACCTGAGTCAGGTCGACGCGATATAAAACAGTCAACAAGTGAGGGCAATACCCTATGAGAAGACTTAAGCGTGATCCGTTGGAAAGAGCTTTCTTACGCGGATACCAATATGGCGTTAATGGCAAGTCCCGTGAGCTTTGCCCTTTTTCTCTACCGTCGGTGCGCCAGGCATGGATTAATGGCTGGCGCGAAGGACGCGGCGACAACTGGGACGGTATGACAGGCACTGCGGGCATCCACAGACTCAACGAACTTCACGCCGTCGGCTAACTCTGGGCACATTCCGACATCACCTCGAATACGCAACACTTTAACCATGCCGTCCTATCCGGGCGGCGGGCTGCGGCCCAAGGGCTCCTTCAAGGAGCCCTTTTTATTGGGTGTTTATCGACGAGGAATAGCCGAAATGGCATCCACCGATTCGCGAATCAGCGCGGGTCCTTTATAAATAAAGCCGGAGTAAACTTGCACCAGACTGGCACCGGCCTCGATTTTTTCAGCCGCATGCCGGCCTTCAGTGATGCCGCCCGCTGCAATTATAGGCATCCGGCCAGCAAGTTCTTCAGCCAGGACCTTCACCGTGTGGGTGCTTTTTTCTCGTACCGGTGCACCCGACAGGCCGCCCGCTTCATCCCCATGCTCCATACCCTCAACGCCGATGCGACTCAACGTCGTGTTGGTGGCGATCACCGCATCCATGCCTGTATCCAGCAAGGCACGTGCAACGAGCACGGTTTCTTCATCGGTCATGTCCGGTGCAATCTTGATTGCAAGCGGCACGCGCTTTCCGTGACGCTGTGTAAGTTCGTTCTGACGAAGCTGTAAGGCTTCCAGAAGCTGCTTGAGCGAATCGCCGAACTGAAGCGTGCGAAGGCCAGGTGTATTGGGCGAGCTGACGTTAACGGTCACGTAGCTTGCGTGAGCGTAGACCTTGTCCAGACAGATCAGGTAATCATCGACAGCACGCTCAACCGGTGTATCGAAATTCTTGCCGATATTGATGCCCAGAATGCCGCTGTACTTGGCGGCCTGCACACGTGTCACCAAATTATCGACGCCAAGGTTGTTGAACCCCATGCGGTTGATAATGGCCTGCGCTTCAGGCAAACGAAAAATACGCGGCTTGGGATTACCGGGCTGCGGGCGCGGCGTAACGGTGCCGATCTCCACAAATCCAAAGCCCAATTGAGCAAAACCATCAATCGCAGCACCGTTTTTATCCAGGCCTGCGGCCAACCCGACCGGGTTGGGGAACTCAAGGCCCATGACCGTAACGGGCAGCTTGGCCGGCGCCTTGCACAGCAAACTGTTCAGCCCCAAACGGCCGCCCGCCCCGATCAAGTCAAGGGACAGATCATGCGAGGTTTCAGGAGAAAGTTTGAAGAGCAACTGGCGGGCCAGGTTATACATGGGCTCGATGGTCTCGGAAGGCGGCTGAAAGAGAGCGCGATTATAGCCGTGCCGAGCGCGAAGACGCGAGGGAAGTGTGGCGCGGCGTATCAGGCCTGCCGGATTGAAACAGTACGATTAAATCGCAGGCAAAGAAAAGCCCGGCATGAGCCGGGCTTTTCTGAACAGGCTAGCTAAAAATTACTTAGCTTCTGCTTGAACGGTAGCTTCTACGCGACGGTTCAGAGCACGGCCTTCTTCAGTTGCGTTCGAAGCAACTGGGTTGGCTTCGCCGTAACCTACTGCGTTTACGCGGCCGGATTCAACACCGTCGTTAACCAGAGCTGCGCGAACGGCGTCAGCACGACGCTCGGACAGTTTTTTGTTGTAGGCGTCTGGACCAACGCTGTCAGTGTAACCAGCAACGGTAGTGGTGGTCGCTGGGTACTGCTTCATGAAATCAGCAACGTTGCGGATGTCAGGCATGTACTGCGATTTAACAACCGACTTGTCGAAGTCGAACTTAACGTCCAGCTCAACTTTAACCACTTCAGCGATTGGAGCTTCTGGTTCTGGCTCAGCGATTGGTGCTGGAGCTGGAACTGGAGCAGGAGCTACTTTACCGCCGTTGCCGCCGAAGTTTACACCCAGGCCAACAGTAGGAGCGTAGTCCCACTTGCCGTTGTCCAGTTTGTAGTCAGCTTCAACGCCTGCACGGGCGAACAGGTTGTCAGTGATGTACCACTTAACACCAGCGCCAGCAGTCAGGAAAGTCGACTTGTCACGACCGCTGTGGCCGTCAGCTTCTACGTTGGTCATGCTCTTGTGAGCAACACCACCGGAAACGTAAGGACGCAGAGCGTCGCCCACGGTGCCGAAGTGGTACTGAGCGTTCAGACCAAAGTTGTCGCCTTTGATTTTCTGGTGGCCAGTGCCGTCGTTCGAACGGGTGTGGTTAGTCTTGTCGTAGGTCAGGTTCAACGAGACGTCGTCGGTCAGGAAGTAACCGATCGATGCGCCTGGGTTGTAACCGTCTTCTACGTGCTTGACGCTGTCGTTGTACTGTTTTTTGTAGAACAGTTCACCCTCGACCGCGCCTTGGCCTTGTGCCAGGGCACCGAACGAAGTTGCGGCTACAAAGGAACCAATGGCAATGCCCAAGGTGTTTTTCAGTTTCATCCGTTAAATCCCCATCTGGTGATTGTAAAGCAGTCCCACATACCGGGGGACAACTCGGCGGCAAGTCTATCAGAACTTACCTACACGTAGAGCTATTTGCGCTGAACTAAGTTTCAGCAATGCCTGCAAATTTCTCACGCAATTTATCAAGAGCACGCTTGTAGCGCATTTTCGTCGCACTCAAACCCATATGCATTATGTCTGCGATTTCCTGAAATTCCAGTTCTGCGACAAATCGCAGCACCAAAATCTCACGGTCAATCGGGTTCACATGCACCAGCCAGCGATCGAGCCCGCCCTTTTCCTCAGGTTTCGGCGTCTTTTCTTCAGACGCTTCCTCGAGGGGGTCAATACTCAATGCGTCCATCAAGCGACGCTTTCGCCGTTCCTTCCGATACTGCGTAATGCATTCGTTGTAGGTGATGCTATATAGCCACGTCTTGAATTTCGATTTGCCCTCAAAATTCTTCAAGCCATACAGCACCTTAAGCATTACCTCCTGACAGACATCGTCAGCATCACGATCGTTCCCTAAATACCTTGAACAAACGTTGAACAAAGTTCGTTGGTAACGCCGCATCAACTCTTCATAGGCGCGCGTGACGTGAAACAACTCATCATGCGAGCGCGCCACCAGCTCCTCATCGGAGAGTTCGCGGGGGTCATAGCGCATGGATAGCGATTGGGCTTTATTCAAAACGAGTCGTGCCGACAGTCAGGTCAATGTCCGCCACAGCCGAGAACACAGGCTTATTTGCGGCGGCATACATTAGCAGGGTTTGCCGCATCAGCGGCTAGTCACGTGCTGCTCCAGCAAGATCCGATTGGAGATGGAGACTAGCTCACCCTCCTCGGTCAGCAACGTGGTTTTAACCGTGCCGATCTCTTCGATCTGCCCTTCTATCTCACCTACACGCACGTCTTGCCCAACCTGATACAGCTCACGCACATAGATCCCGGCAAGGATCTGACCCGCAATTTCCCGACTTCCCAACCCCATTGCCAGCGCAACTGCCAGACCAACGGTAATCAAAACGATGACAATTACATGGTTCAGCAGGTCAGTTTTGACCTCCAGCTGACTGATGGCCACAGAAATACTGATGATGATGACCAGACCCTGAGCCACGCGGCCCAGCCCGCCAGCATAATCGAACCCTACGCTTTCGGCCGCGCCGCGCACCAGACCGTTGAGCAATTGCGCAAGCAACACACCCACCAGAAGTACCAGCAACGCGCCAAAAACCTTGGGCAGGTAAAGCGTGAAAATGTCCAGCGTAGCTGAAACCCGCTCAAGTCCAAGGGACTGAGCTGCTGAAACCAGGAAAATGAGAAGAATGAACCAATAAACAATTTTGCCGATCAGTGTGGAGATCGGGACCTGGATCCCTGCACGGCCCAGTATTTTCGTGAGGCCGGTGCCACCCATCAAACGGTCAAGGCCCAACTTGGCGAGCAACTTGGACAGCAAGGTATCAAGCAGTTTTGCAACCACGAAGCCCAGCAATACAACAACCAGCGCCCCGAACAGGTTCGGGATGAAGTTAGCAATTTTGGTCCAAAGGGCGGTCATTGCCGTAACCAGGCTCTGGGTCCAGAGATCAAGTTCCATGTTCAATCAGCCTTATCAGCAGGGCGAGCAGCAGGTTTGCGTCGCGAAACGGGCGCAATATGAGCCGAACCGCTGTTCAAAGCAATCATCAGTGCCTGCACCCAACGGCCCAGCAGACTGAAAAGATCACCCGCCCCCACCTGACGGTTAGCGGTTTTCAGTACACGGCCCAAGCAGGCATCGTCGTCACGGGTGGACGGCTCGGCCTTGAGCATTTCACGTAAGGACTGTTCAAACGGATCGTGCATAAGCACCTCTCGGTATGTCAGTGAAAGACGTGGGCAACATGAATGAGGTCACATACCGTGGCTTTAAAGCCACTGCAAACGACGATAAAACCACCACTGCCCTACACCAATGACCAACATCACAAGGCAGGTCACGGCAAAACCATAAGGGTCATTGGAGAAGGGAACGCCGCCCACGTTGATGCCCAACAAACCGGTAATAAAGGTGATGGGCAAGAAGATGCCGGTCAGCACGCCGAAGCGATACATGATGCGGCTCATGCGAACGTTCAAACGTCGGTCTTCAGCCTCAAGCACAAGCCCCACGCGCTCGCGGGTCAGTTCGAGCTCCTCGAGGTAGCGCGTCAGACTATTGTTCAATTCGTTCCAGTAATCTGCATCATCGGCCGTAAACCATGGCAACTTGGTGCGTGTCAGCTGACCGAAAATATCGCGTTGAGGGGCAAGAAAACGACGCAGTGCGGCAGCCCTTCTGCGGATCTGCAAAATAGCGCCATGCTCGGGTGTATACCGTTCGTCGGCATCAATTTTATCTTCTTCGTCATCGACGATTTCAGACAGCTCACCAATCAGATCCTGCACTTTTAATGTCAGGTGCTGAGCCAAATAAAGGATCAATTCGGCGGGGTTCTTAGGCCCTTCGCCCTGATCGAACTCGCTTAGCAGCTCATCGGTTGCACGCAAAGGCCGCATGCGCAGTGAAATCACCCGCTGCGCACTGCCGAAAATACGCAGCGACACCATGTCCTCCGGTTCAGCGCCGGGGTTCAAGTTAACGCCCCGCAGAAACAGCAACAATTCGTTGTTGGGCAGAGGCAGCAGACGCGGGCGCGTATTTTCTTCCAGCAGCAAGTCACAGCTGAACTCGCTCAGGCCGCTAGAGTTACGCAGCCAGCTCTGGGTTTGAGGATGACTGCGATCCCAATGCAACCAGAGGCTTTCATGGGCTTGCAACGCAAGCTCATTGAGCTCGGTGCGGGCAATCGGGCGAGCACCGCCCTCACCGTCCAGCACCAATGCATGCACCAGGCCCCATTGGGCGTTGTCTTCCTCGAACATCCGTGATCCTTAGCGGTTACGCCGTTATTCCGGCATTTTCAAAGCAGTAGGCGAAACAATGACGCCGTTATTGTCGGCGTAAATAAATTCACCTGGCCGAAATGTGACGCCTGCAAACGTGACCGCAACGTTAAGGTCGCCCACCCCGCGCTTATCGGTTTTCATCGGATGACTGGCCAACGCCTGGACACCCAGATCAGTTTGCGCGATGACGTCTACATCCCGTATGCAACCGTAAATGACCAGGCCTTCCCAACCGTTTTTCGCCGCTTTTTCAGCGATCATGTCACCCAGCAAGGCTCGACGCAGTGAGCCACCACCGTCGACCACCAGTACTTTGCCTTTACCGTTTAGCTCTGCTTGCTCTTTAACCAGCGAGTTGTCTTCAAAACACTTGATCGTGACGATTTCGCCACCGAATGAATCGCGCCCGCCAAAGTTGCTGAACATCGGCTCAAGCACTTGAACCAGATCAGGGTAGGCATCGCACAAATCGGGAGTGATGTAGTGGTTCATGGAAACTCCTGTGAAAAAAGGCACAGCAGGAAGAAGCGAAAGGGTTCTAAGGGTATAGACGCCACCACGGCGTGAGGCTTTAAAAGTTGCCCGTGTGTCAGAACACAGCAAGGAACGGGTCACACAATATGACCAGAATCTCAAAGGGCGTCACATAGTAGCCGCAACCTCATCCTGCCGAAACCCCAGCAGTGGCGCTTCGCTTTCCTCGGCGACTTCACGTGGTTGCGACGCGCTCCGGCTTTGCAACCAATTGAGCACCTTTGGCCAAACCTCGGTTTGAGCAGTTTCACTGACCAGCATTTCGACATGACCAAAATCCGAACTGAAACCCTGCGCACGCCCCAAGGTCATGAATGTTCGCTGCTCTGATCCCAATTGGTCATACAACGCGCGGCAAGCCCATTCCGGGGTTTTCAAGTCGCCCGCGGCCGCAACAGCCATGATCGGTAAACGAACCTCAGCCAGCCCGGCCCACCAATCGCGTCCGGCACCTTTGAAGCGCCCCAAAAAACCGTTCCAGCGCAAGTTTTCCAGCGCGATGCCAATCGGCTCGTCTTCCGGTCCACGCTTGAGGCGAACGCCCGACAGTTGTGCGCAGCGCTTGAGCAACAGATGAGCGACCCACTCCACCGGCGGAATTTTTAACAGCCAATAGCGGCGATTGACCTGACAGCCAAAAAACGCTGCAGACGCGACTGCCGGTTCGCCCATGTACTGGCCACCTAACGCAGCGGCCAATGTGACACCGCCCTGAGAATGCCCTAACCAGTGGGGGACCTGCCCGCTTTGCTCACGCACAAAGGCAGCAATCGCTGGCAAGTCGTAACGCGCATAATCCGCCACACGGTTGTTACGCCACTGTTGATTGCGCACTGACAGGCCGTGACCACGCATCTCGGGTAGCCACACATCAAAGCCGGCACGGGCCAGATACGCCCCAAGCCCGACACCTTTTGGGGAGTACCAGAAACGTCGATTGGAGAAACTGCCGTGTAACAGGATCACGGGCACGCCCCGCGCCAGCCCGGCATCTGCCATGCCCAGACGGGTGACCGCCAATTCAACGGACGTATCCGGACTGTTGGCGGGTTTCAAGCGATACACGTCTTCGCTCAGATCGCCCCGACGCTCGGCGCTGATCAGGGCAACGGGAAATAAATGACTGCTGCTTTGCATAATGCTCTTGCACAAAAAAGGGCGACCCCATACAGGAACTCGCCCTACCACTGCTTATATAAGGACAGGGCAATCACTGGACTGCCCCGCCCCTCATTTAACGGCTCAAGCCTTGGCTTGACCTTCGGCCAGGAAGAACCAGGTTTCCAGCACGGTGTCCGGGTTCAACGACACACTTTCAATGCCTTGCTCCATCAACCAGCGCGCCAGATCCGGGTGATCAGATGGGCCCTGACCGCAAATACCGATGTACTTGCCAGCCTTGTTACAAGCCTGGATGGCGTTGGACAGCAGCTTCTTGACTGCCGGATTACGCTCGTCGAACAAATGCGCGATGACACCCGAGTCGCGGTCAAGTCCCAGCGTCAGCTGAGTCAGGTCGTTGGAACCAATGGAGAAACCATCGAAGTATTCGAGGAACTCGTCAGCCAGGATCGCGTTGGACGGCAGCTCGCACATCATGATGACGCGCAGGTCGTTTTCGCCACGCTTAAGCCCGTTCTCGGCCAGCAAGTCGATTACCTGACTCGCTTCGCCCAAGGTACGCACGAATGGCACCATGATTTCGACGTTGGTCAGGCCCATCTCATTGCGCACACGCTTTAAGGCACGGCATTCCAGCTCGAAGCAGTCACGGAAGTTTTCGCTGATGTAACGCGAGGCGCCGCGGAAACCCAGCATCGGGTTTTCTTCTTCCGGCTCGTACAGCTTGCCACCAATCAGGTTGGCGTATTCGTTGGACTTGAAGTCCGACAAGCGCACGATCACCTTCTTCGGTGCAAATGCCGCAGCCAGTGTGCTGATGCCTTCTACCAGTTTTTCAACATAGAAGCCGACCGGGTCGTTGTAACCGGCGATGCGTTTGTCGACGCTTTCCTTGATGTCCTGCGGCAGACCGTCGTAGTTCAGCAGCGCCTTGGGGTGCACGCCGATCATACGGTTGATGATGAACTCCAGGCGGGCCAGGCCCACACCGGCGTTCGGCAACTGCGCGAAATCAAAGGCGCGGTCCGGGTTGCCCACGTTCATCATGATTTTGAACGGCAGCTCCGGCATGGCATCCACGGAGTTTTTCTTGATGTCGAAGCCCAGCTCGCCTTCAAAAATGAAGCCGGTATCGCCCTCGGCACACGAAACAGTTACGCCTTGGCCGTCCTTCAACAACTGAGTGGCATTGCCGCAACCCACGACCGCCGGGATCCCCAGTTCACGGGCGATGATCGCCGCGTGGCAGGTGCGTCCGCCGCGGTTGGTGACAATAGCGCTGGCGCGCTTCATCACCGGTTCCCAGTCCGGGTCGGTCATGTCGGACACCAGCACGTCGCCCGGCTGAACCTTGTCCATTTCAGACACGTCTTTAATGATGCGGACCTTGCCAGCGCCGATGCGCTGGCCAATGGCGCGGCCTTCTACCAGGACCGTGCCGGTTTCCTTGAGCAAGTAACGCTCCATGACATTGGCCTGAGAACGGCTTTTCACAGTTTCAGGACGCGCCTGAACGATGTACAGCTTGCCGTCATCGCCGTCTTTGGCCCACTCAATGTCCATCGGGCACTTGTAGTGCTTTTCGATGATCATCGCTTGCTTGGCCAACTCGCAGACTTCAGCGTCACTCAGGCAAAAACGTGCACGATCAGCGGGCTCGACGTCGATCACCTTGACCGATTTACCGGCCTTGGCTTCGTCGCCGTAGATCATCTTGATGGCTTTGCTGCCCAGGTTACGGCGCAAAATCGCAGGACGGCCTGCGTCAAGCGTAGGTTTGTGCACGTAGAATTCATCCGGGTTGACCGCGCCTTGTACGACGGTTTCGCCCAAACCATAAGCGCCGGTGATAAAGACCACGTCACGGAAACCCGATTCGGTATCCAGGGTAAACATTACGCCTGCGGTCCCGGTTTCAGAACGCACCATGCGCTGTACGCCAGCAGACAGGGCGACCAGCTTATGGTCAAAACCCTGGTGCACGCGGTAAGAAATCGCACGGTCGTTGAACAGGGAAGCAAACACTTCCTTGGTCGCACGAATCACGTTTTCTACACCACGGATATTAAGGAAGGTTTCTTGCTGACCGGCGAACGACGCGTCAGGCAAGTCTTCAGCGGTGGCTGAGGAGCGCACGGCCACAGCCATGTCGGGATTGCCCTGGGACAAGGTGGCGAACGCAGTGCGAATTTCAGCGTTGAGCTTCTCCGGGAACTCGGCTTCCATGATCCATTGACGGATCTGGGCGCCGGTTTTGGCCAGTGCGTTCACATCATCAACATCCAGCGCGTCGAGCGCAGCGTGGATCTGATCGTTCAAACCGCTGAGTTCAAGAAAATCGCGATAGGCCTGAGACGTGGTGGCGAAACCACCGGGTACCGAAACACCGGCGCCTGCAAGATTACTGATCATCTCGCCGAGGGATGCGTTCTTGCCCCCCACATGCTCTACATCATGGACGCCGAGCTTATCGAGGGAAACTACGTACTCTACCAAGGTGATCTCTCCACTAACTGTGTTGGAAAAGCTCAGGGCGCTGGACGCTCTACAGGGCGGCATCGCAGCGAATGTGGCCTGGACCTGGAAAATAAGTGACACTGCCTGACACTGAGGCCGACAAAATCGCGCCTATCATATCCAAGAATCGTCACCAGCTTAAGGCCCAAGGCGCAAATGAAACGATCTGCTTTCTTTATCTCCGATGGCACCGGCATCACCGCCGAAACCCTCGGCCAGAGTTTGTTGGCCCAATTCGAAAATGTGACCTTCAGCAAGTTCACGCGGCCTTATATAGACAGCGCCGATAAAGCGCGGGCAATGGTACAACAAATCAATAACGCCGCCGAAAAAGACGGAGTTCGTCCGATAATCTTCGACACCATCGTCAATCAGGACATTCGCGAAATCCTCGCGACCTCCAATGGTTTCATGATCGACATCTTCTCCAGCTTCCTCGCCCCACTGGAACAAGAGTTGGCCGAACACTCTTCTTACTCGGTCGGCAAATCGCACTCCATCGGCCACAACTCCAACTACATGGAGCGTATCGAAGCGGTGAACTTTGCCCTCGACAACGATGACGGCGCCCGTACACACAAATACGACAAGGCTGACTTGATTCTGGTGGGTGTCTCGCGTTGCGGCAAAACCCCAACCTGCCTGTACATGGCCATGCAATTCGGCATCCGCGCAGCCAACTACCCGCTGACTGAAGACGACATGGAAAGCCTGAAGCTGCCCGCCGCCTTGCGCGAGCACAAACACAAACTGTTCGGCCTGACCATCGACCCGGACCGGCTGACCGCCATCCGCAACGAACGCAAGCCCAACAGCCGCTACTCCAGCTTTGCCCAATGCGAATTCGAAGTGCGCGAAGTCGAAAACCTGTTCAAGCGCGAAAACATCCCGCACATCAACTCCACCCATTTTTCCGTAGAGGAAATCTCGGCCAAAATTCTGGTCGAGAAAGGCGTGGAACGCCGCTTCAAATAGACCTCATCTTGCCGCACTGGCGCAGGCTGCAAAACAGGGTGTCTTATAGCCCGATCGCAGCCTGCGCAAGCGTGCGGGTCAAATGACCCACTTATCGACAAACTCATTGACCGGCGTCGACTCAAGCTGCGCCTGATCGTTGCACAACTCAAAAATCTGCGCACAACGCTGGCGTGCAAAACGCGTCGCCAAGTTGCTTTTGAACTTCTCTTCCAGCAGCGCAATACCTTGCGCCCGGCGCCGACGATGGCCGATCGGGTACTCCACCACCACTTGCTGAGTGCTGGAACCATCGGTGAAAAAAACCTGCACCGCGTTGGCAATCGACCGCTTGTCTGCCTCCAGGTATTCCCGGGTAAAACGCGGCTCTTCGACGACCTGCATCTTCTCCCGTAACTCATCAATGATCGGATGCGCCGCATGGAAATCGTCTTCGTACTGTTCAGCCACCAGATTGCCAAACGCCAGCGGCACGGCAGTCATGTATTGAATGCAATGATCGCGATCTGCCGCGTTGGCGAGCTTGCCCTGCTTGGAAATGATCCGGATCGCTGATTCATGGGTGGTAATAACGATTTTCTCGATCTCATGCAGCCGATCCTTGACCTGCGGATGCAAGGTAACGGCCGCTTCACAGGCAGTTTGCGCATGAAACTCCGCCGGAAAACTGATCTTGAACAACACGTTTTCCATTACATACGTGCCATAGGGTTGCGACAACTTGAACGCACGCTGGCTTTCGGGCTTGAGTGCCAGGTCCTTGTTGGTATGGCTAAAGAGCACATCATAAAAACCCCATTGCGGCGCCGTCAGAGCACCCGGGATGCCCATCTCTCCTTTCAGCGCAATGTCGGCTAGGCGCACACCGCGGCTGGTGGCATCCCCCGCCGCCCACGATTTGCGCGAACCTGCGTTGGGGGCATGGCGATACGTGCGCAATGCCTGACCGTCCACAAATGCGTGGGACAGCGCCGACAACAGCTGTTCGCGGGTGGCCCCCATCAGCTTGGCACACACGGCTGTCGAGGCGACTTTCACCAACAACACATGATCGAGGCCGACTCGATTGAACGAATTTTCCAGCGCGATCACGCCCTGAATCTCATGCGCCATGATCATTGCGTCGAGCACGGCGCGCACCGTGAGGGGCGTTTGACCTTTGGCCACGCGCTGTTGTGACAGGTGATCGGCCACCGCCAGAATCCCGCCCAGATTGTCCGAAGGGTGCCCCCACTCTGCGGCCAGCCAGGTGTCGTTGTAATCCAGCCAACGCACACTGCAACCGATGTCCCACGCCGCTTTTACGGGATCGAGACGGTACGGCGTACCGGGCACCCGCGCCCCGAACGGCACCACGGTGCCTTCAACCAGCGGCCCGAGGTGCTTGGTGCACTCCGGAAAGCGCAGCGCCAACAAACCGCACCCCAATGTATCCATCAGGCAAAGGCGGGCAGTGTTCAGGGCTTCTTGCGACGTGATGCGGTAATTGAGGACGTAATCGGCAATGTCCTGCAAAACCCGGTCATAGTCCGGACGGTTGTTGAGGTCGACGTTGGCGCTCATGGGTGCCTCCAAAAAGTCAGTGAGTGGTGTGTTCCATCCTCAGGTTAATCATGGTGTTGCGGGTCTCAAGTGCCCGCTCGACAGTCCCTCGACACCTTGACCCCTCCCCCGCCCCTCATCTGTGTATGGACCGGGGACATAGCGAACACTTTGTTCGGAGACATAGCGAACAGTTAACGTAGCTTTTTCCCTGATATTACAACCCCGGTCACTCTGTCAATTTGCGCAATACGATGGCTTCCCCAGAA
>NZ_JAAQWY010000034.1:0-55776 GCF_012985765.1 Pseudomonas sp. WS 5071
CGCTCTCGGCGGGTTTGCTTGCGCTTGCCGGCGTACTCAAAGTCGGAAAAGCTCATCTGGCTCATGGGCGGCTCGGATCAGGTGTTGCGGGGATTCTCGCATAACTGAAGGCTTGTTCGGAGATTCCTTAAGGGTTAAGTTTCAATGTGCCGGTCAGCCCCACCCACCCAAGTTTCATCAATCGAGAACAAGCGTGAATACAACGGGTTGAATGGAACGTAGTGTTTCTTGGTGCGGGAACGGGGTTGTTCAAACACGCGGGCGTCACGGCAGCCCTTGTTGCGTGCTGTTGACGCACCCTGCCCGACGCCCTGTGACCACGGAGCGTGTACACGCTGCCGGTTACAAACACCCGGCACATTGCACGGGATACGTGCATCATGGGTTGAGTTGTAAAGATGCATTCAGTGGTCATGGGCCTTACCGTTTAGTTCCATCAAAACGGGCGCGATCAGAGCGTAGACCATAAATTTGAGCTGCAGAGGGTACGTCTGGCACAGCGCAAGAATGAAGGACGAGGCTTGACGGGTGAATGCGAGCGGCGCTTTCAATTAAATATCTTTTAAATCAATGGGTTGAGATTGCTTTAAGCATTGAATTGACCGTTTTTGCTCCCTTTTTTGGCTGTTTTGAGTGGGATTTGAAGCTAAAATCTTCATCTTTAGTGCTCTATGTCATAAATGCTTGTAGGGATCTTCTTGTTGTTAGTCGGCTTTCTGTATCGACATTCGATACAGGTGGCGCGACATTCCCGCGCCATGTCGTGATTGAGAACACTAATTTTTAGAGGGGCGTTTAGGGTTAATGAACAAGTGTTTATGCCCCGGATGGTAGAGCGCGGCGTGCAGTTGATCATTCAATGCCGTCAATTGCCTGAGCATCTCAAGGCTTAACCAGACATAGGCATAAAATGCGGTTTGTATTTCTTTACCATTCATACTGTTTAACGCCAGTTCGCGTAGTTCTTGGGCACTGTTACGCAGTTGTGTACTGATTTCGTTGTTGTCGATGCCCATCACTAACTTGTTTTGCAGCGATTGCAGCGCCAGCGGAATCAACCGGTGCAAATCACTCAAGGCCGGTTCGTTTTTAATCAACAAATGGTTTTCCCGGGATGACCAGTACGCATCAATCATTAGAATCAGCGTGGACACGACATTGCGGTGCAGGGTTTGCAGTGAATTAAACACGTCTTGTTTGAGGTGGCTTTCATTACTGGCTGGCGCAATGTAATTGCGCAACTTCACCACCCCATCCAGTTCGTCTTTGAGTTTGTCGTCCAGGCTGGGCCGCTCAAGGACCAGCGGCGAAAAATACGCCTCATACAGGTCATTGAGTTTGCCCATGCTCTGGCTGAACTTGATGCGCAGGTCGGTGTAAGCCCGCTGCGGGTAAATGCTGGTGAAGATCAACGCCAGAATCGAACCCGCCATCACATAGACGCTGCGCAATACGGCGGCGTCCATGTCGTTGGGGGCCGAACAACTGACCACGGCCAGGGTCGCGCCAATCAAGAGCGCCATGTAGGGATGCTTGCCCAGTGTCAGGTAGCCGCACGCGAACATCACCACCGCGCACCACAGCAGCATCGCGGGGAATGAATACATTTCCAGGTACAGCGCCACCAGCCCCGACAGGGCGCCGATTACCGTACCGCCCGTTCGTTGCACGGCCCGTGAGAACACATTGCCCCAGTAGGGCAGCGGGCCCATCACGATCAGCATGGTAATCAAGGCCCAAGAGGCGTCTTCGAGCTTGAACCAGCGGATGGCAGCGAACGTGATCAAAAACGCCAGACTGATGCGTGTCGCGTGAATCCAGCGGTAATAGCGACACGCCAACTGCTCGAGCGTCGAAATCTTTTTTCCCAGTTGCATGTCGTCCCCAATCATTGATGTGGATTGGGCTGGCAGCGTAGTTCAAGGGCGGGGAGTCCTCCACACGATGAGCTGATTTGCCATGCGCATTCGAGATGGCACGTTCTGTATTTGCTATGGCCAAGACGCACAGTGCAGCGCTTAAGATGGCGACCACAGGCCAAAAAAATAAAGAGGAAGTGCTGATGAATGCTGTGCAGGCGCCGTTGACCCGCCCACCTTTGCCCGAGTCGTTGCTGCAACAGTTGCAGGCGCTGTTGGGCTCCCGTCTGTCGACCTCTGCCAGTGTGCGCGAGCACCACGGCAGTGATATTTCCTCGTTGGGGCCGATTGCGCCGGACGCGGTGGCGTTCGTGCAGAGCCTTGATGAAATCGTCAGCGTTTCCCGGGTGTGTCATGCCCACGACGTACCGATGATCCCCTACGGCAGTGGCACCTCGCTGGAGGGCTGGCTGCAAGCGGTGAAGGGCGGGGTGTGCATCGATGTGTCGGGGATGAACCAGATCCTTGAGATTCGCCCGGACGACATGGACGTCACGGTGCAACCGGGTGTTACTCGCAAACAGCTGAATGCGGCCCTGCATGGTACGGGCCTGTTCTTCCCGATTGATCCGGGCGCAGACGCCTCGTTGGGCGGCATGGCTTCGACCCGGGCATCGGGCACTAACGCGGTGCGCTACGGGACCATGCGTGAAAATGTGCTGGGCATGACGGCGGTGCTGGCCGACGGCCGAGTGATTAAAACCGGGGGCCGGGCGCGCAAATCGTCGGCGGGCTACGACCTTACGCATTTGCTGGTGGGTTCGGGCGGTACGCTGGCCACCTTTGCCGAGCTGACGGTCAAGCTGCACCCTTTGCCGGAAGCAATATCGGCGGCGATTTGCACGTTCCCGACAGTGGATCATGCCGTGCGCGCAGTGATTCAGACCATCCAGCTCGGCGTGCCGATAGCCCGCATTGAACTGATCGATGCCCTGACCGTGCGGGCGATTAACGCCTACAGCAAAACCGCCTTACGCGAAGCGCCCTCGCTGTTTTTCGAGCTGCATGGCTCTGAATCCGGGGTCAAGGAGCAGATAGAAACCGTGCGCATGGTGGCCGATGAGCATGGCGGGCAAGACTTTGAATGGGCCGTCAATCCCGAAGACCGTACCCGTCTATGGCAAGCACGGCACGATGCGTATTTCGCATCCGTGGCCCTGCGCCCAGGCTGCCGCTCCTTGACCACCGATTCGGTGGTGCCGATCTCGCGACTGGCGGAGTGCATGGAGGCCACGGCTGCAGACTTGCAGGAACACGGTTTGCTGGCGCCGATTTTCGGCCACGTCGGGGATGGCAATTTCCACGCGCTGATTCTGGTCGATCCCAACGATCCCGACGAAGTCGCTCGAGCCGAAGCGGTTGCCCATCGCCTGGCCGAACGGGCGATTGCCTATGAAGGCAGTTGCACGGGGGAGCATGGCATCGGCCTGACCAAGCGCGATTACCTGGTGGTGGAACACGGGCAAAACGCGGTCGACGTGATGCAGTCGATCAAGCACGCGCTGGACCCGAAAGGGCTGATGAACCCCGGCAAAATTTTCAATCGCGACTAGTTCGCGGCTTGCGCGCGCAGCGCACAAGGATTGTCAGGTGACGCTGCAATCGCGGCGTGTATAGAATCCGCGGCATGGAAATTCGTCAGCTCAAATATTTTGTCGCCATTCTCGACAGCGGCAGCCTCAGCGGGGCTGCCCGCGACGTGTTTGTCGCCCAGTCGGCGCTGAGCAAGCAAATCCTTGACCTTGAGAAAGAGCTTGGGGTGCAACTGTTGCACCGCAGCCACAGCGGGGTGACTGCCACTGAGCCGGGCAAGGTGTTTTACGAATATGCCCAGGGCATTCTCAAGCATTTGCAGGACGCACGCAGTGCGGTGCTGAACTCGGCGCAAGCCGTCAGCGGCCCGGTGGTGGTGGCGCTGCCGCAGAGTGTTGCCAGCCCGCTGGCCTTACCCTTGCTGCGCGAGGTGGCCGCGCGCTATCCGCAGGTGCAGTTAAACCTCAATGAAGAGTTGACCGGTAACCTGTTCGAACAACTGTTGTACGGGCGCATCGATCTGGCGCTGTTCACCGATGCCGAGCTGCCGCCCGAGATCGCCTTTACCCCGTTGCTGGAAGAAGATTTTTACTGGCTGTGCGCGACCAGCGATGACCCATGGCCAGCCGGTCAGGTGCTTGATCTGCAACAAGCGTTTGCCCGGCCGCTGGTATGGCCGGGCGCAGCGCATGGGCATTGCACACGGGCGATTGTCGAGCGGGTGGCGGCGCGCAGTGGCCTGTTTGCGTCAACGCCTGCACTGGAGGTCAATTCAGTGCACATCCTCAAAAGTGCGGTTGAGGCGGGTGTGGGGCCGACCCTGATGCCCCTCAACCTGGCCCGTCGCGAACTCGAAGAGGGGCGGCTGACAGCTCACCGCATCGCATGTGCGGGGTTGTATCGCACGCTGGGCATGTGTGTGTCGACGCGCATGCCACCGACCCCCGCACGTGAGGCGGTCGCCGCGTTGATCGCGCAGGTGGTCAGCGGCATGTGTGAGCAAGGGCAGTGGCCCGGCAGCCGGCGGTTGACCACCGGGCCCCGCTGAGGTGTTACGGGCGCTGCACCGCGACCACAGGGGCCGGGCCGCGCAGGTTCAATCTGGCTTTGGGTACGCACAACCCCAGTGCACCGCCCAGCACCAGCACCGCCGCCATCATGTACATGGCGGCCTGGGTACTGCCGGTTATTTGCGTGATCCAGCCCACCACAATGGTGGCGAAGAAGCCCGCCACATTGCCCATTGAGTTAATCAGTGCAATCCCTGCTGCGGCTGCGGCACCGCCCACCACGGCCGTCGGCATGCCCCAGAATACGGGCAGGCTGCTGATCATCGCAGCGGTGCCGACGGTCAGGCCGATCATGGCCAGTAGCAGGTTGTCACCGAACAGGGTGCCGAACAGCACACCCGCCGCGCCGACCAGTGCGCACAATGCCACGTGCCAGCGGTACTCATGACGGCGGTCAGAACTGCGCCCCACCCACACCATGGCCACAGCCGCCGCGGCGAACGGTATGGCTGACAACATGCCGATGACCCACGGCTGTTCGATGCCGCTGTTACGAATGATGGTGGGCATCCAGAAGCTGATGATGTATTGGCCCATCACTAGGCAGAAATACACCGCCCCCAGCAACCAGATTTTCGGGTTAAGCAGGCCCTCACGCACCGAGTGCCCCTGTTTGCCCTGGTTATCGCGGTCGATGGCGGCTTGCATGGCGTGCTTTTCGTCATCGCTCAGCCAACCGGCGTCGGCAATGCGGTCGTGCAGCAGGCAGAACACAGCCATGCCCAAAAACACGGCAGGCAAGCCTTCAATAACGAATAGCCATTGCCAGCCGGCATAACCGGCCACGCCGTTCATGTTTTGCATGATGTAGCCGGAGATTAATGACCCCAGCAGGTTGGAAATCGGCAGGGCCGAGATGAACAGTGCCACCATCACCCCGCGTCGGTGACCGGGAAACCAGGTGGTGAGGTAGAAAATGATGCCGGGAAAGAACCCCGCTTCGGCCACACCGATCAGAAAGCGCAGCGCATAAAAGCTCCACGGTGTTTGCACAAACATCATGGCGGCAGACAACAAGCCCCAGGTCACCATGATGCGAGCGATCCAGCGTCGTGCGCCGAAGCGGTGCAGGGCGATGTTACTGGGCACTTCAAACATCAAGTAGCCGATGAAAAATATCCCGGCACCCAGCCCGTACACGGCCTCGCTGAATTTCAAGTCATCAAGCATTTGCAGCTTGGCAAAGCCGACGTTGACCCGGTCCAGATAGGCCACCAGAAAACAGACCATTAACAGCGGCATGACGCGCCAGGCGGTTTTACGATATGCCCCGTCTAGAGCCTGATCATCGGGGTCAGCGTGTTGCGCAGGAAGGTGAGTCATCGTTCAAGCCCTTTTTTGTTATCACGCGCCTGAACACGGGCGTGGGCAGGCATCTTTTAGTGAGGTGCAAAAGGGACTCTAAGGTCGCGGGACGATTCGCACAATCGGCGGTTTATCTTTCGTGCAGGAGAAGACAGGCAGGCCAAAAGTGGCAGAAAAGACAAGCAGGCAGGTGCGGGTTGAGCGAGGGGGCATAAAAAGGGCCATTACCATCATGGGGATCCGGTAATGGCCAACTATCTCAACCAAAGAGAGCGTCAGGACTGACCTGACGGACGAGAATGTATCAATGGGCCACTTAGTTAGCTAGCTAAGGAGGCGCGAAACAGTTTTACCTTATGCGCAACAATGGTGCGTTTTTCAGGTGGGGGCATGGCGCCGGCGCAATGCCTGGAACTGTTCACGTCATCACTTAGGCGCTAACCTTTGGCCCATGCACATACCTGACATGAATTTACTGGTTGCCCTCAACGTATTGCTTGAAGAAGGCTCGGTGGTCGGCGCTGCCCGACGCATGAACCTCAGCGCGCCCGCAATGAGCCGCACCCTGACGCGCATCCGCGAGACCCTGAATGATCCGATTTTGGTGCGTTCCGGTCGCGGGCTGGTGCCCACCCCCCGCGCACTGGAACTGCGCGAGCAGGTGCGCGGTGTGGTTGAACTGGCGCACGGGGTATTTACCCAAGGGCAGGACAGCGACCTTAGTCAGTTGGACCGCACCTTCAGCATCCGGGCCAAAGATGTATTTTTCGGTGTGTATGGCGTGGCATTGCGTCGGAAAATGGCCTTGGAAATGCCGAATGCCGCGTTGCGGGTGGTACCTGAAGGCTTCACCGACGATGAGGCTTTGAGTGAGGGCCGCATTGACCTGGCCATCGGGTCCACGCTTCCTTCAAGTGCAGACATCAAAGTGCAGCACTTGTTTACCTGCCCGTTCGTAGGGCTGGCCCGAGAAGGGCATCCGATTTTCGATCAGCCGATTACGCCGCAGCGTTTCGCCGCCTACGACCACATCAGCGTCTCGCGCCGGGGGCGAGCGCGTGGGCCTATCGATGCGGTGCTGGCGCAAATGGCCCTTGAGCGCAGGGTGCTATTCACCACACCGACGTTTTATTCCGCGATTTTTGCCTTGGCTGACTCGGAATTGATCCTGCCGCTGATGCCACAGTTGTTGCTTAAAACCTTGGAGCCCCTGGGGCTGAGACTGCGCGCTTTTGAGCTGCCAATCCTTGTAAAACCGGAAGAAATTTCTCAGGCATGGCACCCGCGACTCGACAACGATCACGCTCATCGTTGGCTGCGCCGGACCCTGAAAACCCTGTGCGATAACGCCACGGCCTGAAGGGTATTTGTGGATTGCGTTTGGCGCATTCCACGCGTGCCGATATATCAATTTTTATAACTGTCGCTGCTGATTACACTTTTCGTCCTCTTTAATGACGACGGAGTCAGCCATGTGCGGCGGTTCTAACGGTGCGCGCGGCGTGCAGGGTATGCCAGTGCCGGCCCCGGTCATCGACGCGGCATTCGGCCTGCGGATTTTCACCGGGCTGGTCGGCGTGCTGCTGGCTGTGCTGGTGTCGGGTTTCAACGAAAACGTCATCAAGGTGGCGATGCCAGACATTCGCGGCGCGATGGGCATCGGCTATGACGAAAGCACCTGGCTGCTGGCGGTTTACTCCGCTACCTCGATCAGCGCCATGGCCTTTGCGCCGTGGTGCGCTGCGACGTTCTCCCTGCGACGTTTTACGCTATGCGCGATTGGCGCCTTTTTGCTGCTGGGCATCCTCTGCCCGTTCGCCCCCACTGTCGATGTGCTAATGCTGTTGCGCATCCTGCAAGGCTTTGCCGGGGGCGCCTTGCCGCCCATGTTGATGTCAGCGGCGCTGCGTTTTTTGCCACCGGGGATTCGCCTGTACGGCTTGGGCAGTTACGCGCTGACCGCCACCTTTGGCCCCAGTTTTGGCACACCGCTGTCAGCCTGGTGGGTGGAATACGCAGGTTGGCAATGGGCGTTCTGGCAAATCATTCCGTTAAGCCTGCTGGCCATGGTCTGTGTCGCCTGGGGCTTGCCGCACGACCCGCTACGCCTTGAACGTTTCAAGCAATTTGACTGGCGCGGCCTGCTCTTGGGCCTGCCGGGTTTGATCATGCTGGTGCTGGGGTTGGAGCTGGGTCAACGCATGAACTGGTTTGCGTCCCCGATGATCCGCCTGTTCATCGTCGGCGGGGTGGGGTTGCTGGTGCTGTTTTTCATCAATGAATGGTCGCACCCGTTGCCGTTTTTCAAATTGCAGTTGCTCAAGATCCGCAACCTTGCGCACGCGCTGATCACCTTGGGTGGGGTGCTGTTTGTGCTGCTGGCGCTGATCAAGATCCCGTCCAGTTATCTGGCACAGATTCAGGGCTACCGGCCTTTGGAAACCGCGCCGGTGATGCTGCTGGTGGCGGTGCCGCAACTGATCGCACTGCCGTTGGTGGTCGCACTGTGCAACGTGCGTTGGGTGGATTGCCGCTGGGTGCTGGCCATCGGATTGGCCTTGTTGGCGCTGGCCTGTGTTATTGGCTCGCAAGTGACCTCAGCGTGGAACCGCGACAACTTCTACGCGCTGCAAGCGATTCAAATCATTGCCCAGCCCATGGCGGTGATTCCGCTGCTGATGCTGGCCACAGGCAGCCTGAACCCGGCCGACGGGCCGTTTGCGTCGGCCTGGTTCAACACGGTCAAAGGGTTCGCGGCCATGGCCGCGGGCAGTTTGCTGCAAGTGATCACCCTCAACCGCGAACACTTTCACTCGATGATGCTGGTGGACCGGATCGGCAATTGGCCACTCGTCAGCGACGGCGCAGATCTGGCACGCCGTGTTCACCAGCAGGCGATAGTGCTGACCTCGTCTGACCTTTATCTGTGCATGGCCGGTCTGGCCCTGCTGCTGATTGTTTTAATCCCTTTCGGCCCGACGCGGATCTATCCGCCACGGGCTGGTGGCTGAATCTGTGCGGAGTAATGACATGAACACAACACGCGGGCGCACGCCTTGGGTGGTGGCGGGGCTGGGACTGCTGGCGGTGGTGCTGTTGTATGGCCTGTGGCGGCTGGTGTTTGGCGCTAGCGCGGTGCAAAGCACCAATGACGCGTTTGTCAGTGCCGATTTCACCCTGGTGGCGCCGAAGGTAGCGGGCTTTATTGAGGCGGTGCTGGTGCAGGATAACCAGCCGGTCAAGGCGGGCCAGTTACTGGCGCGCATCGATCCGCAAGACTACGAGGCTGAGGTACAGGCGGCAAAGGCCAGTGTGGCAATGGCTCAGGCGCAACAGGCGAATGCGCTGGCAAGGATGGAACGCCAGCGTTCGTTGATCGAACAGGCCACTGCCACGGTGGACGCAGACCTGGCGCAAGTGGAGTTTGCGGCCCATGAATTGAAGCGCTACGAGCATCTGGCAGGCCAGGGCGCCGGGACGCTGCAAAATTCGCAGCAGGCAAAAAACCGCTCGCAAACCGCCCGCGCATTATTGGCTCAGCACAAGGCAGCGCTGGAAGCGGCCCGCCAGCAAACCCGCGTGCTGGTTGCCGAGCACACCGCCGCTCAAGCCTCGGTGCAACATGCGCAAGCATTGCTGGCACGCGCCGAGCTGGACCTGTCGCACACCCGCGTGGTCGCTCCCTTTGATGGCGTGATCGGGCGCCGCAGTCTGCGGCTTGGGGCCTACGTAAAGCCCGGCGACACGATTATGGCCGTGGTGCCTTTGGCGCAGGCCTATGTCGTGGCCAACTTTCTGGAAAATCAATTGACCCACATGCGGCCTGGCCAGCGGGTCAGCATCAAGGTCGATACCTTCCCCGGAGAACTCTTGCTCGGCACGGTTGACAGCATTGCTCCGGCCACGGGCGTGACGTTTTCGGCTATCGCCCCGGACAACGCCACTGGCAATTTCACCAAAGTGGTGCAACGCGTGCCGGTAAAAATCACCCTCGATCAAGGTCAGCCTATGGCCAGCGAGCTGCGTCTGGGCATGTCGGTGGACGCGGCCATCGACATCGCCTCGACCCGACCCGAACGGGTGATTGCGCGATGAAACTCAACGCATTGGCCTGCGCCGTAGCCTTGAACCTGACCGGTTGCGTGATGGGCCCGGACTTTCGCACCCCGACCTCACCGTTGCCCGCACATTGGGCGCCCACGGCCAGTGAAACCGGTCATAGCCGGGCGGTCGATTGGCGTTGGTGGGACAGTTTTGGCGATGCGCAACTGGCGGCCCTGGTGCGTGAGGCGCTTCTCAGTAATCTCGATCTGCAACAAGCCGCCAGCCGACTTGAGCAAAGTCGTGCCCTACGTCGCCAGATCGCTGCCGACACCTTGCCGGCGGTGAGTGGTGGGCTGGATTACAGCCGCAGCCGTAATAGTCAGCGCGGGTTGAACGACCCGTCGGGTCGCAGCGGTAAACAGGCGTTCAGCCTGTGGAATGGTGGCCTTAGGTTCAGTTGGGAAGCTGACGTGTGGGGGCGGGTCAAGCGCTCCGTGGAAGCGGCCGACGCCACGGTGCGCATGGCGGAGGAAGACCGCCACGGCGTGCAATTGCTGGTCATGCGGCAAACGGCGCAACAGTACATCCAGTTGCGCGGCATCCAGCAGGTGCTGACGGTGGTGGAGCAAAACCTGAAGATTGCACAGCGCACGCTGGAGTTGACGCGCTTGCAAGTCCAGGAGGGCGTGGCCACGGACCTGCAAGTGTCTGAAGCTGCCTCGCAAGTGGCGGAGATGCAAGCGCGACTGGCGCCGTTGCAGCAAAACAGCGCTCAGTTGATCAATGCCTTGAGCCTGTTGCTGGGTAAGGCGCCGCGTGCGTTGCACCGGCAATTGGCGACCCTTGCCCCCGTGCCTGCGTACCGAGGGGATGTGCCCATCGGTTTGCCGAGTGAACTGGCCCAGCGCCGCCCGGACATTCGCAGCGCCGACGCGAGGTTGCACGCCGCAACGGCCGCCATCGGCGTGGCGCGAGCAGACTTCTATCCGCGCATCACGTTGTCCGGCAACCTTGAGTTTCAAGCCCTGCAGTTGTCGGATTTGGGCAGTTGGGGCTCGCGCCGCTTTGCCCTCGGGCCGGGCTTGAGCGTGCCGTTGTTTGAAGGCGCACGTTTGCAGGGCGCATTGCAATTGCAGGAAGGTCGTCAGCAGGAAGCGGGGGTCCATTATCAGCAAACCGTGCTGCGGGCCTGGCATGAGGTGGATGATGCGCTGGTGGCCTATCAGGCCAACCAGCAACGCCGGGACAGCCTGCAGCAGGCGGTGCGTCACAGCGAGCGGGCGCTCGACAGCGTGCATCAGCAGTACGCGCAGGGCACGGTGGATTTTCTCAACGTCATGACGGTGCAAAACGCGCTGCTGGCCAATCAGGCGGCGTGGGTGCAGAGCACGGCAGCGGTGTCGCTAGCGCTGGTGGACGTCTATGTCTCGCTGGGTGGGGGCTGGGAGGTGAGTCAGTGCAGGCGTGAGCCCTGCCTCAAGTAGAGGTTGAAGTCCCAGGATGCAGATTTGCTATGCTCGCGCCCTTGGTCGCAGCGTCTGCTTAGGCGTGTTCCTTTCACATTGAGCGTATTTATGCCTGCTGATACTCAAGCCTCTTCGGTGCATTTTTCCCGGTCTGACTACCGAACCCTCGGCCTGGCGGCCCTGGGCGGGGCGCTGGAAATCTACGATTTCATCATTTTCGTTTTTTTCGCCTTGACCCTGAGCCAGCTGTTTTTCCCGCCGGACATGCCTGAATGGCTGCGCTTGCTGCAAAGCTTCGGCATTTTCGTGACCGGCTACCTGGCACGCCCGCTGGGCGGCATTCTGATGGCGCACTTTGCCGATCATTTGGGCCGCAAACGGGTGTTCAGCCTCAGTATTTTAATGATGGCCCTGCCGTGCCTGCTGATTGGGGTTATGCCCACTTACGCCGACATTGGTTACTTCGCCCCCTTGATTCTGCTGGCGTTGCGCATCCTGCAAGGCGCAGCGGTAGGGGGCGAGGTGCCCAGCGCCTGGGTGTTCGTGGCCGAGCACGCCCCGGCCGGGCGACGCGGGTATGCACTGGGCTTTTTGCAGGCCGGCTTGACCTTCGGCTATTTGCTGGGAGCCCTGACGGCGACGTTGCTGGCGCAGCTCTTCACCCCCGCCGAAATCCTTGATTACGCATGGCGGTTTCCGTTCCTGCTGGGCGGGGTATTCGGGGTGATCGGTGTATGGCTGCGCCGCTGGCTGAGCGAGACCCCGGTCTTTCTGGCCCTGCGCGAACGCAACGAGGGCAGGGCGCAGTTCCCGCTGCGCACCGTATTGCGCGACCATCGCAGTGCCTTGCTGCCTGCGGCGTTACTGACCTGCGTATTGACCAGCGCGGTGGTGGTGTTTGTGGTGATAACCCCCACCGTCATGCAACAGCGCTTTGGTATGGACGCTAGCCATACCTTTGCGTTGAGCAGTCTGGGGATCGTGTGTTTAAACCTGGGCTGCGTGCTGGCCGGGTTGATGGTGGACCGCATCGGCGTATGGCGCAGCATCGTGCTTTACAGTCTGCTGCTGCCGCTGGGGATTGGCCTGCTTTACGCCAGTCTGGTCGGTCAATGGGCCATGCCGGGGCTGGCGTATGCGTTTGCCGGCCTGACCTGCGGCATCGTCGGCGTGGTGCCGTCGGTGATGGTGGGGTTGTTCCCTGCTCCGATTCGGGTGTCGGGTATTTCCTTCACCTACAACATCGCGTACGCCCTGTGGGCCAGTACCACGCCCCTGTTGCTGATTGCGCTGATGCCCTGGAGCCCGTGGGTTTGCGTGGGATTCTGCGCAATGATGGGGCTGGTCGGTGTGCTCACGGCACGCGTGTTCGGTTTTGCACGGGGGGTGCAGGTGGAGCAACGGCTGTTGGCGAATGTGCCAGGGTAGGGGCAGCCAGGTTTAAACCCGCAAGATCCGCCCGCTGATGGCCACGACCAGCAGCAGGGCGGCGATCATCAGGAAGGCCACGCTCAAACTGCTGGCGTGTGCGACAAATCCGATTGCCGCAGGGCCTGCGAGAATACCGGCGTAGCCCAGCGTGGTGATGGCCGGTACGGCGATGTGTTCAGGCATCACGGTTTGCTTGCCCACGGCGGAGTACAGCACCGGCACAATGTTGGAACATCCCGCGCCTACTAGCGCGTAGCCGAGCAATGCCACTTGCCAACCCGGTGCCAGGGTAGCCAGTGCCAGGCCCAACGCCGCGAGCGCCCCTCCCAGCACGATCACCCGGGTGGGGCCCAACCGCCGGACGAGGGTGTCGCCCAGCAAGCGCCCGGCGGTCATGGTCAGGGCGAAGGCGGCATAGCCCAAGCCCGCATAGGCTTCGCCGATGTGTTTTTCAGCGCTGAGGAACACGGCGCTCCAGTCAAGCATGGCCCCTTCGGCCAAAAATACGATGAAGCACAGCACACCGATGAACAGCACCACGCCGTGAGGGATGGCAAATGCCGGGCCACTGCTTTCACTGCCATACGGCAGCAGGTGCGGTGCGGCTTTGGCCAGCGCAGCCAGTAACAGCACAATCACCACGGCAATCGCCCACAGCGGTGTAAGCCCCAGCGCCAGCAAGGCGCTGACCCCCGCCGCACCGGCAATCCCGCCCACGCTGAACAGGCCGTGGAAGCCCGACATCATATTGCGGCCGCTGGCGCGTTCGACGATCACGGCTTGCAGGTTGACCGTGGAATCCACGACCCCCAAACCGGCCCCAAACACAAACAGCGTGGCAATCAGCAGTGCGACGGTGCTGGCGGTGGCCAGTAGAGGCAGTGCCAGACAAATCAATAGCGTACCGGCGATGGTGACGTTGCGGCAGCCATAACGGGTCGCCAGCATGCCCGCGATGGGCATCGCCAGAATCGAACCGGCCCCCAAACATAACAACAGCAAGCCCAAGGTGGCCTCGTCCAGCCCCGCCCGGGCTTTGGCATAGGGCACCAACGGCGCCCAGGCCGCCACGCCGAACCCGGCAATAAAGAACGCCATGCGGGTCGACATCTGCTCGAGGCGTCCCGGAACAAGGGGCTTTTGCGTAACGGCGGCGGTCATGATCATCCTTGTCTATCGAGTCGGTGCGACGCGGCGAAACATCCTGACATATTCGCGGCGGGCGGTGCGAGGCTGCGCTGTGAAAACGCAGCCTGCGTGCGCCTACAGGCATTGCATGGCCCTCTGGACCTGCTGGTGCACGGTTTACACCTGCAGCAAACGTTCGCGCAATTTGCCGATTTCGTCGCGCATCTGCGCCGCGGCTTCGAATTCCAGGTCGCGGGCCAGTGCGTACATTTTTTCTTCCAGCTGACGAATACGCTTGCTGATTTCGCTCGGTGAACGCAGTTCGTTTTCGTACTTGGCGTTTTCTTCGGCGGCTTTGGCCATGCCTTTGCGTTTTTTGCTGCGCGAGCCGGGCACGGTTGCGCCTTCCATGATGTCGGCCACGTCCTTGAACACGCCTTTGGGGGTGATGCCGTTGGCAAGGTTGAAGGCGATTTGTTTCTCCCGGCGCCGTTCCGTTTCACCGATCGCCCGCTCCATGGAGCCGGTGATACGGTCTGCGTACAGGATTGCCCGGCCATTGAGGTTACGGGCTGCCCGGCCAATGGTCTGGATCAACGAGCGCTCGGAGCGCAGGAAGCCTTCCTTGTCAGCGTCGAGAATCGCCACCAATGACACTTCCGGCATGTCCAGGCCTTCACGCAGCAAGTTGATGCCCACCAGCACGTCAAACACGCCCAAGCGTAAGTCGCGGATGATCTCGACCCGTTCCACCGTGTCGATGTCCGAGTGCAGATAACGCACACGCACACCGTGGTCAGCCAGGTAGTCGGTCAAGTCTTCGGACATACGCTTGGTCAGCGTGGTCACCAGGACGCGCTCTTGCAGCGCCACACGCTTGGTGATTTCCGACAGCAAGTCGTCGACCTGGGTCAGTGCCGGGCGGATCTCGATTTGCGGGTCCACCAGACCGGTCGGACGCACCACCTGTTCGATCACCCGGCCCGCATGCTCGGCTTCGTAGTTGCCGGGGGTGGCCGAGACAAAAATGGTTTGCGGGCTGATGCGCTCCCACTCGTCAAAACGCATGGGCCGGTTGTCCAGCGCCGACGGCAGGCGGAAACCGTACTCAACAAGGGTTTCCTTGCGCGAGCGGTCGCCCTTATACATCGCGCCGACCTGCGGCACACTGACGTGGGATTCATCAATCACCAGCAGTGCGTCAGCCGGCAGGTAATCAAACAGCGTGGGCGGCGGAGCCCCGGATTCGCGTCCCGACAGGTAGCGTGAGTAGTTTTCGATGCCGTTGCAGTAACCCAGCTCCATGATCATTTCCAGGTCGAAGCGGGTGCGCTGTTCAAGCCGCTGGGCTTCCACCAGCTTATTGTTGGCGCGCAGGTAATCGAGGCGCTCTTTGAGCTCTTCCTTGATGCCCTCTACGGCGTCGAGCAGGGTTTCGCGCGGGGTCACGTAGTGGCTTTTCGGGTAGAAGGTGAAGCGCGGCATCTTGCGGATCACTTCACCGGTCAAGGGGTCGAATGCGCTGATGCTCTCGACCTCATCATCAAACAGCTCGATGCGGATGGCTTCGAGGTCGGATTCGGCCGGGTAGATGTCGATGACGTCGCCACGCACGCGGAACGTGGCACGCGCGAAGTCCATGTCGTTGCGGGTGTATTGCAGGTCGGCCAGGCGACGCAGCAGTTCGCGCTGATCGAGTTTGTCGCCGCGGTCGATGTGCAACACCATTTTCAAATAGGTTTCGGGGCTGCCCAAGCCGTAGATGCACGACACCGTGGTCACGATAATCGCGTCCTTGCGTTCCAGCAGCGCTTTGGTCGCTGACAGACGCATTTGTTCGATGTGGTCGTTGATCGAGGCATCTTTCTCAATGAAGGTGTCAGAGGAGGGTACGTAGGCTTCGGGCTGGTAATAGTCGTAGTACGAAACGAAGTATTCCACCGCATTGTTCGGGAAGAACGACTTGAACTCGCCATACAACTGCGCCGCCAGGGTCTTGTTGGGCGCGAGCACCAGGGTCGGACGGTTCACGTGGGCAATCACGTTAGCGATGCTGAAGGTCTTGCCCGAACCGGTCACCCCGAGCAGGGTCTGGTGGGACAGGCCGGCTTCAATGCCTTCGATCATCTGGCGAATGGCTTCGGGTTGATCGCCTGCGGGCTCAAAGCGGGTAACGAGCTGAAAATCGGACATATCTGACCTCTGGATTCGCATCTATAAAGGCATGGACCTTTCAAATGCGCGAAAGACTGCATACGACGCATGCCGCAGGAAAAAAACAGGATACGGCTAAATATGGTGTTGGTGACTGACTGTTTCAAGGCGCGTGTCTGACAGGGCCATTCAGGCCCGGAATGCAATTAGACCAGTGGCCTGAAAATAAACTGAAATACTTGACCAAATCCGGGAATCGCCTGTTGCCCCAATCGTGTACGGGCTTATACTTGCTCCCCGTTTGTGCACCGCTCTAGTGCAATCGGCTGGAGCGTTGTCACCCCCTCCATTCCCTATTCAGAGCCGCCGTAATAATGAGCCTGTTCTCCGCTGTCGAAATGGCACCACGCGATCCTATCCTGGGCCTCAACGAAGCATTCAACGCCGATACCCGTACCAGCAAAGTGAATCTGGGGGTCGGTGTTTACTGCAACGAAGAGGGAAGAATTCCGCTCTTGCGTGCCGTTGTCGAAGCCGAGACCCAACGCGTCGCTCAACACGCGTCGCGCGGTTACTTGCCAATCGACGGTATTGCCGCCTACGACCAGGCCGTTCAAAAACTGCTGTTCGGTGCCGAGTCGCCGTTGCTGGCCGCTGGCCGTGTCATCACCACCCAGGCAGTCGGCGGGACGGGCGCTCTGAAAATCGGCGCAGACTTCCTCAAGCAGCTGCAGCCCGATGCGGTGGTCGCCATCAGCGATCCAAGCTGGGAAAACCACCGCGCACTGTTTGAAACCGCAGGTTTCCCGGTGCAGAACTACCGCTACTACGACGCCGCCACCCACGATGTGAACCGTGCCGGGATGCTGGAAGACCTGAACGCGCTGCCGTCGGGTTCCATCGTGGTGCTGCACGCCTGCTGCCATAACCCGACCGGTGTCGACCTGACCCCTGCTGACTGGCAGAACGTGCTGGACGTGGTCAAGGCCAACCAACTGATTCCGTTCCTCGACATGGCCTATCAGGGCTTTGGTGACGGCATCGCCGAAGACGCCGCAGCCGTGCGCCTGTTTGCTGACTCGGGCCTGAGCTTCTTTGTGTCCAGTTCGTTCTCCAAGTCGTTCTCGCTGTACGGCGAACGTGTTGGCGCACTGTCGATCATCACCGAATCCAGGGACGAGAGCGCGCGCGTTCTGTCTCAGGTCAAGCGTGTGATCCGCACCAACTACTCGAACCCGCCAACCCACGGCGCAAGCATTGTGGCGGCTGTGCTCAACAGCCCTGAGCTGCGGGCCATGTGGGAAGACGAGCTGGCCGAAATGCGCCTGCGCATTCGTGGCATGCGCCTGCAAATGGTCGAGTTGCTGGCCAAGAAGGCACCTGAGCACGATTTCAGCTTCGTGGCCCGCCAGCGCGGCATGTTCTCCTACTCGGGCCTGACCGTGGAGCAAGTGGTGCGCCTGCGGTCCGAGTTCGGCATTTACGCGCTCGACACGGGTCGCATCTGCGTGGCTTCTTTGAACCAGCGCAACATTGAGGTGGTTACCGACGCCATTGTTCAGGTCATCTGAATAATGCAAAGAGAAGTCTTCACGAGTGTTGACTTCTCTTTTTATATCAGTAAGATAGACGCCATTCCGCGATAGCTCAGTTGGTAGAGCAAATGACTGTTAATCATTGGGTCCCTGGTTCGAGTCCAGGTCGTGGAGCCAGATAAAAGAAAAGCCGCTAGCGATAGCGGCTTTTTTTATGCCTGTCGATAAGGTTTCCTGCCTGTTAGCTGTGCCGCGCCCGTTTGCGATTATCAAGTGGCGGTTCGATAATCGCCCCGGCCTTTGTTGGCATCAGGACAGGAAAACAATAATGAGCGAAGAACGCCCGTTGCCACTCTCTACCGTGGCGCCGTCAATTGTGGCGTCCCCCGCCAAGCGCATCGACGCCTTGACCGGCGACCCGAATTTCATGACGTCACTGGCCCGAGGCCTCGCCGTGGTGCATGCCTTCCAGGAGCGAAAACGGCAACTGACGATTGCGCAGATCAGCCATCGCACCGAAATTCCCCGTGCCGCCGTACGCCGTTGCTTGCATACCCTGATCAAACTCGGCTACGCCACCACCGATGGGCGCACGTATTCCTTGCTGCCCAAAGTGCTGACCCTGGGTCACGCTTACGTGTCTTCGACCCCCTTGGCGGTGACGGCCCAGCCCATTCTGGATCGCCTCAGCGAACACCTGCATGAGGCGTGCTCAATGGCCACGCTGGAGGGCGATGAAATCCTCTACATCGCCCGCTCGGCAATCCCTCAACGCTTGATCTCGGTTGATTTGAGTGTGGGCAGTCGTTTACCGGCCTATTGCACGTCCATGGGACGAATTCTGCTCGCCGGGCTGGATGATCTGGCGCTGGACGATTATCTGGAGCGTGCCAAACTTCACGTCAAAACCAGCCGTACGGTCCATACCGTGGACGGTTTGCGCGCAAGCATCGGACACGTCCGCGAGCAGGGGTGGGTACTTGTCGATCAAGAGTTGGAAATCGGTTTGCGTTCGATTGCCGTCCCATTGAAAGACGCGGCGGGACAAGTCCTGGCAGCCCTCAATGTGGGGACTCACGTCAGCCGCGTATCTAGCCAGGAGCTGGAGTCGCGCTACCTGCCCATACTGCTGCAAGCCAGCCGGGAACTCAGCACCCGGCTCTATAGCTGAAACAGTGTGCGTTAATCGAACGCTTGGCAGAAGGTTCAATTGAGTCCTTCTTCGTCGTGCGGCTTAATGCGACAGGCGCCATGCGCCATGCGCCGAGAACCGTTCCTCCGGTCAGCGTATTTATCTGTGCACACAGGCATAGAATCGGTGGCAGCTTGATCAAACACTGCGTTTAGGCAAAGCGCAGTGCATAAAAACAACGTGAGTGCCTTGCCATGAACAGTTGCCTGCTCAGTAACACCAGTAGTGTGTTCGACCGTGCGGACCCCCATGCCGTCTCCAGCTACGTGAATGAACACATGGGAATGCACGACATCCGTATGCCGCGGCTCGGTCAGCCCGCGGCTTCGTTAAACCATCGCAAGTTCGCCAGCCTTGACCTGTGTCGCATCAGCTACGGCGGCAGTATGCAGGTGACTTCGCCTGCGCTGGAGACCATTTACCACTTGCAGGTGTTGTTGCGTGGCCATTGCCTCTGGCGCGGGGGCGGTGAGAAGCACCACTTCAGCCCCGGCGAGTTGTTGCTGATTAACCCGGATGATCCGGTCGACCTCACGTATTCCGCTGACTGCGAGAAATTCATCATCAAATTGCCTTCCTCGCTGTTGGATAAAACGTGCCGCGATCATCACTGGCAGCCCCCTGATGACGGAATTCGTTTCAAACCCAGGCACAACCTGCATCAGTTAGAGGGTTTTTACGGTCTGTTGCAGTTGGTGTGCGTGGAAGCGGAGAGCGCTCACACGTTGCAGCAAGTGCAAGAGCACTTTACGCGGATCATCTGCGCCAAATTGCTCACACTGCTGGACAACAACGTCAGCCGCCTGCCGCTCGCACAAGGCGCCGCCAGTTTTGAGCGCATTCTGCAATTTATTGAAACCAACCTGAAACACGACATCAGTGTTGAGCAATTGGCCCGTCTGGCGCACAGCAGCCCACGCTCGTTGTATGCCTTGTTTGAGCGACACACGGGCACGACGCCTAAGAGTTTTATCCGTCAGAAGAAGCTCGAACAGATCCGCTCAAGCCTTTGCGACCCGGCCGCACGGGTGCGCAACGTGACGCAAGTCGCCTTGGAGTATGGGTTCCTGCATTTGGGACGGTTTTCGGAAAGCTACAGAAGTGCTTTTGGCGAATTGCCCTCCGAAACCCTGCGTCGCCACAAGGCACCTAACCCTCAGGGGTAGCTGCACCGTCGGCCTGATCCGGGCCGATGACCTTTTGCTGTGCCGCTCATCCGCTGCCGTTTACCTGCCGACTGCGGGTATGCAGTAAACGGATAGAGGTCGTGCACAAAGCGGATATTGCCGCGTCACCGGGCAACGTAGCCTTGATTCCGTTGAAACAATAATAACGGAGCCATGGCCATGAACCTGGGACTCGACTACCTGAACAGCCTGCTGCAAGACGATAAAGAGAACGGCATCTTCCGCTGCAAACGCGAAATGTTCACCGACCCGCGGTTGTTTGATCTGGAGATGGAACACATCTTCGAAGGCAACTGGTTGTACTTGGCACATGAAAGCCAGATCCCGCAGAGCAACGACTACTACACCACCCACATGGGGCGTCAGCCGATTTTTATCGCACGCAACAAGGCGGGTGAACTCAATGCGTTTATCAACGCTTGCAGCCATCGCGGGGCAATGCTCTGTCGTTTCAAAAGCGGCAACAAGGCAACCTACACCTGCCCGTTCCACGGCTGGACGTTCAATAACTCGGGCAAGCTGCTCAAAGTCAAAGATCCCAAGCACGCCGGTTACCCGGAAAGCTTCGACTGCGACGGCTCCCATGACCTGAAGAAAATTGCTCGGTTTGAGTCGTACCGGGGGTTTCTGTTCGGCAGCCTGCGCGATGACGTTGCGCCGCTTGAAACCTTCCTTGGCGAATCGAAAAAAATCATCGACATGGTGGTCGATCAATCTGCCGATGGCCTGGAAGTGCTGCGCGGTTCATCGACCTATGTGTACGAAGGTAACTGGAAGTTGCAGGCCGAGAACGGCGCTGACGGCTACCACGTGTCGGCCGTGCACTGGAACTACGCTGCGACCCAGCAGCAGCGCAAGCTCAAAGAGGCAGGGGATGATATTCGCGCCATGAGCGCGGGCGGCTGGGGCAAAAAGGGCGGGGGGTTCTACGCCTTCGAAAACGGCCATTTGTTGCTCTGGACCCGTTGGGACAACCCTGAAGACCGGCCAATGTTTGCCGAGCGCGATCGCCTTGCCAGTGAGTTCGGTGACGCGCGGGCTGACTGGATGATCGGTAATTCACGCAACCTGTGCCTGTACCCCAACTTGTACCTGATGGACCAGTTCGGCTCACAGCTGCGCATTGCCCGGCCGTTGGCAGTCGACAAGACCGAAGTCACCATCTATTGCATCGCCCCCAAAGGCGAGAGCGCTGAATCGCGTGCCAAACGGATTCGTCAGTACGAAGACTTCTTCAACGTCAGTGGCATGGCCACGCCGGACGATCTGGAAGAGTTTCGCGCCTGTCAACAAGGCTTCGCCGGTCGCGCCATGGAATGGAATGACATGTCCCGGGGCAGTGAGCATTGGGTCGATGGCGCCGACGAATCGGCCAGGGAGATCGACCTGCAGCCGTTGATGAGCGGTGTGCGCACCGAAGACGAGGGCTTGTTCGTGTTGCAGCATACGTATTGGCAGTCGCAAATGGTGGCAGCGCTTACACACCGTCAGGATCAGATGATTCACGTGGAGGGCGCGTAAATGAGCCTGACCTACGAAGCCGCGCGAGACTTTCTTTACCGTGAAGCGCGTTACTTGGACGACAAGCAGTGGGACGATTGGCTGGAAATGTACGCCCGCGACGCAAGTTTCTGGATGCCCGCCTGGGACGATCGCGACCAATTAGTGGAAAACCCCCAGACCGAGATCTCGTTGATCTGGTACGCCAACCGCAGCGGTCTGGAAGACCGCGTGTTTCGCATCCGCACCGAACGCTCCAGCGCGACGGTGCCTGACACACGCACCTCGCACAACATCAGCAACATAGAACTGATCGAGCAAGCGGAGGGCCTGTGCAAACTGCGTTTCAACTGGCACACCCTGAGCTTTCGCTACAAGGTCGTCGATCATTTCTACGGCACCAGCTTTTACACCCTGGACACCCGCGGGCCTAACCCGCTGATCAAGGCTAAAAAGGTAGTCCTGAAGAACGACTACGTGCGTCAGATTATCGACGTGTAGCACCTCTAAACCCGATGCGGAGCCTGCGCTGGCCCGTATCAGGGGCGAGCAGAACCCCCGGTTCTTGCCGCCACCTTGGGTGCCGTGCGCGCATGAAGCTCCGCCTGCGGTTTGACCTCTTTCTGTGTTAAGCGAGGCGTGCCATGAGCCATAAGATCGCACTGAATTTTGAAGACGGGGTGACCCGTTTTATTGATGCCGCTGTGGGCGAAACGGTTGCGGATGCGGCCTACCGTCAGGGCATCAACATCCCGCTCGATTGCCGCGACGGCGCTTGCGGTGCTTGTAAATGCTTCGCGGAGTCCGGTCAGTACGACCTCGGCGAAGAATACGTTGAAGACGCCTTGAGTGAAGAAGAAGCGCAACGCGGCTTCGTATTGACCTGCCAGATGCGCGCCGAAAGCGACTGCGTGGTGCGCGTGCCAGCTTCCAGCGAGGTGTGTAAAACCCGGCAGGCCAGTTATGAGGTGCACATCAGCGCAGTGCACCCGCTTTCCGAAAGCACCATCGGCCTGTCGCTCAAGGGCGAGGCCCTGAGCAACCTGGCATTTCTGCCGGGCCAATACGTCAATCTCAAGGTGCCTGGCAGCGAGCACTCACGTGCCTATTCGTTCAGCTCGCTGCAAAAGGACGCAGAGGTCAGCTTTCTGATCCGCAATGTGCCCGGCGGGTTGATGAGCCGTTATTTGGTCGGCCAGGCAGCGGTCGGCGACACCATGACCCTGACTGGCCCCATGGGCAGTTTTTACCTGCGGGATATCAAGCGGCCGCTGTTGCTGTTGGCGGGTGGCACGGGGCTGGCGCCACTCACCGCCATGCTGGAAAAAATCGCCGAGCAGGGCAGTGCCTACCCCCTGCACTTGATCTATGGCGTGACCCATGACGTCGATGTGGTGCAAGTGGACAAATTGCAGGCCATGGCCGCATGCATCGCCAACTTCACCTACAGCGTGTGCGTCGCCAACCCGGACAGCACGCACCCGCTCAAGGGGTATGTCACCCAGCACATTGCGCCCGCGCACCTGAACGATGGGGATGTGGACGTTTACCTGTGCGGCCCGCCGCCGATGGTGGAAGCGGTTAGCAGCTACCTGCGCGAACACGGCATTGAGCCTGCGAATTTCTATTACGAGAAATTTGCCGCCAGCGCCTGAGTGTTGCTCTTGTCGGCCCGTTGCTGGCTCAACGGGCGTGTTTATTCGCAGTGCGGTGCGGGATTCGCTGGCCGGATCGCCCACCTGCTTATAGCGAGATCGGAACCATGAATATGCGTTTTCAAAAGAAGGTTGCAGTTGTCACGGGTGCCGCTCAAGGCATTGGGCGGCGTGTGGCCGAGCGCTTGGGGCAAGAGGGTGCGCAATTGGTGTTGGTTGACCGTTCGGAGCTGGTGCATGAGCTGGCCGCTGAATGGGCGCATGTGACCGACGTGTTGACCCTGACCGCTGACCTTGAACACATCGCGCAATGCCGGCGGGTGATGGCGGCAGCAGTCGAACGTTTCGGGCGACTGGACATCCTGATCAACAACGTCGGCGGCACCATCTGGGCCAAACCCTTTGAGCATTACCAGGCATCTGAAATCGAGGCCGAAGTGCGCCGGTCCTTGTTTCCGACCTTGTGGTGCTGCCATGCCGCATTGCCACACATGCTCGAACAAGGGGCAGGCGCCATCGTCAACGTGTCTTCAATTGCCACTCGCAGCATTAACCGCGTCCCCTACGGCGCGGCCAAGGGGGGGGTGAATGCCCTCACGGCGTGCCTGGCGTTTGAGACGGCCGAGCGCGGGATTCGGGTCAACGCCACAGCGCCGGGCGGGACCGAAGCGCCGCCACGGCGCATCCCGCGAAATGCCGCCGGGCAGACCGAACAGGAAAAAGCCTGGTACCAGCAAATCGTCGACCAAACCGTTAGCAGCAGCCACATGAAGCGTTACGGGACGATTGACGAACAAGCGGGCGCAATTTTGTTCCTTGCCAGCGATGACGCCGCGTACATCACCGGCGTGACGCTGCCCGTCGGGGGGGGCGATCAGGGCTAGGCGGGTTTGTGCCAGTTAGCCATCTGTGTCAGGCACCGACAACGCTGCTCCTGTGCCGGGCGCAGCCAGTCCCTGACCTCTTTATTAATGCAACAGAGAACCCTGAAATGAGCCAAGTCCTGATCGAACGTGTGTCGGCCGTTATCGTCGACCTGCCCACCATCCGCCCCCACAAGCTGGCCATGCACACCCTGCATAAACAGACACTGGTCGTGATCCGCGTGCAGTGCAGCGATGGCATAGAAGGTATCGGTGAGTCGACCACCATTGGTGGGCTGGCTTACGGCAACGAAAGCCCGGAAAGCATCAAGCAGAACATCGACAGCCATTTGGGGCCGCTGTGGGTGGGCCAGGACGCTGCCAACATCAATGCAGCGATGTTGCGGCTGGAAATAGCGGCTAAAGGCAACACGTTTGCCAAATCCGGGCTGGAAAGTGCGCTGCTCGATGCTCAGGGCAAGCGCATGGGGGTGCCAGTGAGTGAGTTACTGGGCGGGCGTGTGCGCGACAGCCTTGAGGTGGCCTGGACCTTGGCCAGTGGAGATACCGCCCGCGATATCAGCGAAGCGCAACAGATGCTGGACCTGCGTCGTCACCGGATTTTCAAGCTGAAGATCGGGGCCAACCCGGTTGCCCAGGACCTCAAGCACGTGATTGCCATCAAGCAGGCCTTGGGTGAGCGCGCCAGCGTGCGGGTGGACGTCAATCAGTCGTGGGACGAGTCGCAGGCCATTCGCGCTTGCGAAGTGTTGGGCAATAACGGCATCGACCTGATCGAGCAGCCGATTGCGCGTATCAACCGCGCCGGGCAAGTGCGCCTGAACCAGCGCAGTCCGGCACCGATCATGGCGGACGAATCCATTGAAAGCGTCGAAGACGCCTTTGGCCTCGCCGCAGACGGCGCAGCGAGCATCTTCGCCCTGAAAATAGCCAAAAACGGTGGCCCGCGAGCGGTGCTGCGCACGGCGGCCATTGCCGAAGCGGCAGGCATCGCGCTGTACGGCGGCACCATGCTCGAAGGGGCCATCGGCACCCTGGCCTCGGCCCATGCCTTTGTGACCCTGCGTCAACTGAGCTGGGGAACGGAGTTGTTTGGCCCCTTGTTGCTCACTGAAGACATTGTCACTGAACCACCGGTTTATCGCGATTTTGCGTTGCACGTACCGCGTACGCCGGGCCTTGGCCTGACCCTCGATGAAGAGCGCCTGGCGTTCTTTGCCCGTAACTGACCCGGAGGACCCGCACATGTTGTTCCACGTAAAGATGACCGTAAAACTGCCGGCGGACATGGACCCGGCCAAGGCCACAACACTGAAGGCCGATGAGAAAGAACTGGCCCGGCGCCTGATGAGCGAAGGCACCTGGCGGCACTTGTGGCGCATCGCCGGGCAGTACGCCAACTACAGCGTATTTGACGTGGAGAGTGTGCAAGCGCTGCACGACACCTTGATGCGTTTGCCGTTGTTTCCCTACATGGATATTGAGGTTACGCCGCTGTGTCGGCACCCGTCCTCCCTTCGCGAAGACGACCGTTGATTACGCCCATAACAAAAAAATGAGGTAACACCCATGACCGTTAACGTTAGCCACACTGCCGAAATACAGCACCTGTTTAAAGAGGCGGCCGGTTTTAACAACGACCAGGGCAACCCGCGGGTTAAAGCCATCATGCTGCGCTTGATCAACGACGTCGCCACGCTTATTGAAGACCTGGAGATCACCGACAACGAGTTCTGGTTCGCGGTGGACTACCTCAACCGTCTGGGCGGGCGCAATGAGGCGGGTCTGCTGGTGCCGGGGCTGGGGCTGGAGCACTTTCTTGATGTGCTACAAGATGCCAAAGACGCGCAAGCAGGCCTGAGCGGCGGCACGCCTCGCACCATTGAAGGCCCGTTGTATGTGGCGGGCGCGCCCATTGGCGAAGGCGAAGTGCGCATGGACGACGGCAGTGAACTAGATCACGCCACCGTGATGTTTTTGGAAGGGGTGGTACGAGACAGCGAAGGCCGCGCGGTTGCGGGGGCGGTGGTCGACGTGTGGCACGCCAATACCCATGGGAGCTACTCCTACTTCGACACGCGTCAGACGCCGTACAACTTGCGCAGGCGCATCGTCACCGATGCCAAGGGCCAGTACCGCGCCCGCAGCATCGTGCCCAGTGGATACGGCTGCTCACCCGACGGCCCGACTCAAGAATGCCTGAACATGTTGGGGCGTCACGGTCAGCGCCCGGCGCATATTCATTTTTTCATCTCGGCGCCGGGCCATCGGCACTTGACCACACAGATCAATCTCTCAGGTGAAGAGTACCTGTGGGATGACTTCGCCTATGCCACCAGAGAGGGGCTGGTGGGGGACATTACCTTCGTCGAAGACCCGGCAGTGGCCCGTGAGCGGGGTGTTCAGGGTGAGCGCTTTGCTGAATTGAAATTCGATTTCCAGTTGCAAAAGACACCACGGGTTGAAGCCGAACAGCGCAGCCAGCGGCCTCGCGCGATGCAAGACGGCTGAATCGGCAAGTGGGCGGCCGCGGCGCGGTTGCCCACCCCTCGCATTAACCTGGGCGATGCGCGCGGCGCGTCACGGATGGCCTGATGCGCCTGCTGCGAGGCGTCATGAAAGCTTGATTAACGAATGCGCCCCGTCCGCTGCCTGATCGGGTGCCTGTGTTCGATTATCGAGCCACCAAGCGTTTAGCGCATGGGGTGGCATGCCTGCCGAGCGTACTTCTTCTCTACCCGACGCCTTGCTGCGTCCTGAACATTATTGAGATCACCATGGCTGAGATTCTTTCCCTGCGCGAAGCTGTCGAGCGCTTTGTGAATGACGGCGACTCCCTGGCGCTTGAGGGGTTTACCCACCTGATTCCGACGGCAGCGGCACACGAGATTATTCGTCAGAAAAAGAAAGATCTGACACTGATTCGTATGACGCCTGACTTGGTATACGACTTGATGATTGGTGCCGGGTGCGCCAGGAAGCTGATTTTTTCGTGGGGCGGAAACCCGGGCGTCGGCTCGTTGCATCGCCTGCGCGACGCCGTTGAAAAGGGCTGGCCGCAGCCATTGGCAATCAGCGAGCACAGCCATGCGGCCATGGCCAATGCGTATGTGGCCGGCGCCTCAAACCTGCCGTTCGCGGTGCTACGCGGGTATCAGGGCTCGGATTTGGTGAAGGTCAATCCCGACATCAAGTTCATCGAATGCCCCTACACCGGCGAGCAATTGGCCGCTGTACCGAGCGTGCGCCCGGATGTGAGCGTGATCCACGCGCAGAAAGCTGACCGCAAAGGCAATGTGTTGATTCAGGGCATCCTCGGCGTACAAAAAGAAGCTGCGCTGGCGGCCAGGCACTGCATCGTGACCGTCGAAGAAGTGGTGGATGACTTACAGGCGCCGATGAATGCCTGTGTGCTGCCCGGCTGGGCGCTGAGCGCGGTGTGCGTTGTCCCCGGCGGCGCACATCCGTCTTATGCCCATGGTTACTACGAGCGTGATAACCGCTTCTACCAGGCGTGGGATTCCATCGCTCGCGACCGTGAGACTTTTACTGCCTGGATCGATGAACACATCCGTGGCACTGAGGCTTTTGAGCAGTTTCAGGCGAAACTGAACGCAGGGACCAAGTGATGAACGACTTCAATACCAACGAAATGATGACCGTGGCGGCTGCCCGAAATCTGGGCAACGGCAGTGTCTGCTTTGTCGGCATTGGCCTGCCTTCCAAAGCGGCCAATCTGGCGCGTTTGACCCATGCGCCCGAGGTGGTGCTGATTTATGAGTCCGGCCCGATCGGTGCAAAACCGAGCGTGTTGCCGCTGTCCATCGGTGACGGCGAACTGGCTGAAACCGCCGACACGGTGGTCCCCACCGGCGAAATCTTTCGCTACTGGCTGCAAGGCGGGCGCATCGATGTGGGCTTCCTCGGTGCCGCGCAGGTCGACAAGTTTGGCAATATCAATACCACGGTGATTGGCGACTACCACCAGCCCAGGGTACGTCTGCCGGGTGCGGGGGGCGCGCCGGAAATCGCGGGCAGTGCGAAGAACGTCTTGATCATTCTCAAGCAGGGGCACCGCACGTTCGTCGAAAAACTGGCCTTCATCACTTCAGTCGGGCATGGCGAGGGCGGCGATTACCGCAAGCGTCTCGGGTTGCCGGGTGAGGGGCCGGTGGCGATCATCACCGACTTGTGCATCATGGAGCCGGAAGCGCACAGCCGCGAATTTATCGTCACTTCGCTGCACCCGGGCGTGACCCGTGAACAGGTCATTGACAACACGGGCTGGCCGATTCGCTTTGCCCCCCACGTGGCCACCACCCTGGCGCCTACCGTGGAAGAGTTGGCCGCGCTGCGGGCCCTTGAAGCCCGTACCGCCATTGCCCACGGGCAGACGGGAGGTCAGGAATGAGCCGCGAGGTCTTCATCTGCGATGCCGTGCGCACGCCAATTGGCCGGTTGAATGGAGGGCTGGCGCCGGTACGCGCCGACGATCTGGCGGCGATCCCGTTGCGCGCCCTGATGCAACGCAACCCGCAGGTGGACTGGACGGCCGTGGACGAAGTGTTCATGGGCTGTGCCAATCAGTCGGGCGAAGACAACCGCAACGTGGCGCGCATGGCACTGTTGCTCGCCGGTCTGCCAGCCAGCGTGCCGGGGGTCACCCTCAACCGTCTGTGCGCGTCGGGCATGGAAGCGGTGGGCGCTGCGTTTCGGGCCATTGCCAGCGGCGAAATGGCGTTGGCCATCGCGGCCGGGGTCGAATCCATGACCCGTGCGCCGTATGTGATGGGCAAGGCCGAGAGCGCTTTTGGGCGCGCCCAACAACTCGAAGACACCACGTTGGGCTGGCGTTTCATCAACCCGGCGCTGCGGGCCGCCTACGGTGTGGACAGCATGCCGGTCACCGGTGACAACGTAGCCCACGAGTACGCGATCAGCCGCGCCGATCAGGATGCCTTCGCACTGCGCAGCCAGCAAAAGGCCGCCGAGGCCAAAGCGGCGGGCTATTTTGCCGAAGAAATTGTGCCGGTGGTCATCCACAGCAAGCACGCAACGTCGGTTATTGACACGGATGAGCACCCGCGCGCCGGTTCATCGCTTGCAGCCCTGGAACAGCTCAAGCCGGTCAACGGCGACGGTCAGACCGTTACGGCAGGCAATGCATCGGGCCTCAACGATGGCGCGTCGGCCATGGTGCTGGCCTCGGCTGACGCGGTGGCCAAGTATGGTTTGACGCCTCGGGCCAAAGTGCTGGGCATGGCCAGTGGCGCGGTTTTGCCACGGGTGATGGGGGTAGGCCCGCTGCCCGCTGTGCGCACCCTGTTGGCGCGCCTTGACTTGAGTCTTCATGACTTCGATGTGATTGAGCTCAACGAAGCGTTTGCGGCGCAAAGTTTGGCAGTCACCCGTGCATGGGGGCTGGCTGACGACGATGCGCGTGTCAATCCGCAGGGGGGCGCGATTGCCCTTGGGCATCCGCTGGGCATGAGTGGTAATCGGCTGGTACTGACGGCGGTCCACCATCTGCATAAGTACGGCGGCCAGTATGGGCTGGCGACGATGTGTGTGGGGGTCGGCCAGGGGTTGGCATTGGCCATAGCGCGCGTCTGACCTGGTGGTTCGCCGTTCATTGACGGCGATCTGGCCCGAAAATCTCTTCCCCTTGGAGTGTTGTATGTCTGGAATAAAACGGGTCGATGGCCCACTCAATTACCTCCTTGAAGGTCCGGCAGATGCCCCGGTACTGATGTTGTCCAATTCGCTGGGCACTGACTTGCGCATGTGGGATGAACAGATGGCTGCATTCACCGAGCATTTTCGTGTGTTGCGCTATGACACCCGTGGGCATGGCCAATCCTGTGTGACCCCCGGCCCGTATAGCATCGAACAGCATGGCCGTGATGCCGTGGCATTGCTGGACGCCTTGCAGATAGATCGCGCCAGTTTTTGTGGCCTCAGCATGGGTGGCTTGATTGGTCAGTGGCTGGCGATCCATGCGCCTGAGCGCTTGCAGCGTCTGGTGCTGTGCAACACCGCCGCGAAAATCGGCAACCCGGCTGTCTGGAACCCGCGCATTGACACGGTGTTGCTTGACGGTGCAGCAGCCCTGCGCGGGCTGCGTGATGGCGCAGTTGCACGGTGGTTTACCCCTGAATTCGCCATCGCCTGCCCCGACCGGGTTGAGCGGATTGTCGACATGCTGGCGCACACCGCGCCCCAGGGGTATGCCGCCAACTGTGCTGCCGTGCGCGATGCCGATTTTCGGGAAAACCTGGGCCGTATCGACGTCCCTGTGTTGATCGTGTGCGGCACGCAAGATGCGGTTACTACCGTCGAGGATGGGCGTTATATGGCTGAGCGCATTCGCGAGGCACAACGGGTCATGCTGCACGCGGCGCACTTGTCCAACGTGGAAGCTGGGGCGCAGTTCACTCGCCGCGTGCTGGATTTTTTGCGGGCATAAGCGGTTCTGCAAGGCCCGGCCTGCCTTGAACGGACACGCACATCACAGGGCCGGTGAATGCCATACGTTCCTGTTGTGTCGCGGCTCAAGCCCTTTGCCTGCTACTCAAGCCCTTTTGGCACCTGCCGATAACGAAGGCGATGGCCCTGTGCCCGATCACATAAATGGAGTGTCGCCTGGAGGTCTCCAGGCGTTAAGGAGAGCACCTTGAAACGCATGGGTTCTACGATTGGCTTGATCGTTCTGTTGTCAGGCTGTGGGGTTTACAGCGATGTGAAAGTTGCGATGGCGCGTGATGCATTGCGTCAGGAGTGCATGGGCACATTCACCAACACCTGTGTCAGCAAAACCATTGATTACAACATCCTGTTACTGGAGCAAGCCAAGTCAGCCTGGTTGGCGCAAGAGGGAGAGTTGGTCGAGTCATTGGGCAAGAAGGCGGGCTCACTGTGGACCGGTCTGGTTGAACAGCGCACTGATCAGTTGGTCGATAAGCTGGAATCGGTGCGTCCCGGATTCTTTTCGCGCTGGTTCCTCGGGGATGCGCAGCCTTTGAATGGCAAAGGGATGATGGAGTTCTCCGGCCAGGACCTGAAAGAGATGCAAGGCGCGCTGATGGCCGAATTTATCGCCAAGGGTAAGAAACAAGGGCTGACCCTGACTGAAAAAGGCGCTGAAAAATATGCCCCAAGTCCTGCGCAACCTGTCGCTGAGCCTGTGGCCGGGCAAGCCGAGGCCGCCCTTGAAGCGGCGATAAACAATTTGATTGCGTCAGAAATAGCCAAAGAGGGTGGCGCGGAATACACCGATAGCCGTCAGGTCATTTACATGGACCTGAATGAAGATAGTCAGCCAGATGCCGTGGTGCTGTTCACGGTTGAAGGGCAGGGTGGTGGTAACGGTTCTTACCAGAGTCTGGCCGGTTTTTACCGCTCGGGCGCAGGCTGGATGTACCAGGGGCACTCAGTGGTGTCCGGGGCCGTAACAGACATCAAGGCCGCCCCGGGTCAGCAGGTTGCTGTCAGTACCCTGACCAGTGGCCCGGATGACCCGCGATGCTGCCCGAGTGTGCAGGGCGTCGACATCTATACATGGACCGGACGTGGCTTTGACGTGAAGCAAGGCTGAAAGCCAAGCACCTGCGCCGCTGTCCCCGTCTGGGGCGGTGGCGCAAGTAAAAGGCGGGGGCGCGGCGCGGATCAGTCAGTCGGCGCTTTATCCAGCGCTTCGCGCAATGCCGTGGCTGTTGTAAAGGCCTGCTGTGAAACCAGGGTGCCATTGTCCAGCTGCAGAAACAGGATTTGCTTTTTGTCACCGGGGTATCGACTGGCAATCGAGCCGTCGCGGTCCAGCGCGACGCGGTAGTTGTATCCCTTCATGGATGGAATGGCGAACAGCTTTCCGATCAGCGAAGGCATGCCGTGGACATCGGCGAGAAACACAACATGGCGTGCTTCCAGGTAGCCCTTGGGCTGGTCTTCTATCGCCGCCTTGACCAATTGAGCCCCCTTCATGTCGCGCGCCACCAACAGAATGCGGGTGTTTTTATCGAGGGCCTGCGTCTGGTCGAACTGGTCTTTAAGCGCCCAGGGCTGCAACGCATCGCCGATGTTGGCTGCCTGAGCCAGCAGGGATACCGCACTCAATAACAGCGCAAGTACAATTTTCAACGTTCAATCCTTCTGTTCATGACGGTTGATTCAGATCGCTAACAGCGTATGGCCATTAGTCGTAGCGCGGCATGTTAGCCCGCAAGCCCTGTGAGTAGAACCTGTACTGTCGTGCTGCTGTCCAAAAGTATGACAAAGGGTGTCTGGTGACACGATGGCGAGTGGAGCACAATTTGTGCGACTGGCTTATCATCGTCGGCGTTTCACCGATCAATAGCAGTAATCAGAGTAGCGGCGTAATGACTGACTGGCTTCAACACGATGGCGCGATGGCTGAGCGAATCAGAGCGCATGATTGGGCCAGCACGCCGCTCGGGCCTTTAACCGAATGGCCGGATGTGTTGAAAACCAGCGTGGCGTTGATGCTGGATTCGCATTTTCCGCAGTGCATCGTGTGGGGCGAGTCCCTGACAACGCTGTATAACGACGCCTTTGTGCCCATTCTGGGGAGCAAGCCACAAGCGTTGGGTCGTGCGTTTAGCGATATCTGGAGCGAGGCCTGGCATGAGATCAGTCCGATTGCCGACCTGGCCTTCGCGGGCAAAGCGACGTACATCGAAAATTTCCCGGTAGTGATTCATCGCAGTGAGCGTCCGGAGCTCGCGTACTTCACCTTTTGCTACAGCCCGATTCGCGACTCCGCCGGCCAGGTGGTCGGCATGATTGATACCGTGACCGAAACCACAGCGACGGTGTACATGACCCAGCGTCTGTCGGTGCTGGACGCGATCGGCCGTGCAGTGGTCAATGCCAGTGACCCGCAGGAAATCCTCGCAATCACCATGCGCAAGCTTGCCGATCACCTGCGTGTTACGCATTGCGCCTACGCCGACCTGGAGGCGGACGAAGATACCTTCTTTATTCGTGACAACTGGCTGGCGAAGGGCGCCACCCGGCTTGTGGGCCAATACAGTCTGGAGGATTTCGGTCAGGAAGCAGCGTCCCGGTTGAAAGCCGGACAGCCGCTGGTCATCAACGACGCGCAGGCCGAACTGCCTGCACGAGATGCCGCCAGTTTCACCGCGTTGGGTGTCAAGGCCACTGTTTGCCTGCCCTTGATCAAAGGCGGACGGCTGACAGCGTTAATGTCAGTGCACGATCAATCGCCGCGACAGTGGTCGTCCCATGAAGTGGCATTGTTGCGTGAAGTGACAGAACGCTCATGGGCGCACATTGAGCGTGCGCGCGCCGATGCCGCCGTGCGCGCCGGTCTGGCTGAGCTTGCGCAGCTCAACACCACGCTGGAACAGCGCGTACAGGAGCGCAGTGCACGTTTGCTGCACATTGAAGCGGCGTTGCATCAATCGCAAAAGCTTGAGGCCATCGGCCAGCTCACGGGCGGTGTAGCCCATGATTTCAACAACCTGCTGACAATTATTCGTTCGTCGGTGGATTTTCTGCGCATGCCGAACCTGTCGGATGCGCGCCGGGAGCGTTACGTCAACGCGGTGTCAGACACCGTCGAGCGTGCGAGCAAATTGACCGGCCAGCTCCTGGCCTTCGCCCGGCGCCAGCCGCTCAACCCGCAGGTATTCGAGATCGGTCAACGCATCCGTGATATCGGCGACATGTTGGAGACCATCACTGGGGCCAGAATCAATGTGGCGGTCGAATTACCGCCCGAAGCCTGCTATGTGCGCGCCGATGCCAGCCAATTCGAGACAGCGCTAATCAATATGGCGCTCAATGCACGGGATGCCATGGAAGGGCAGGGCACGCTCCTGCTGCAGCTCAATGACACCACCACCTTGCCTGCCATTCGGGGGCATGCAGGTTCCGACGAACCTTTTGTTGCCATCTCGTTGGCCGACACGGGCATCGGTATTTCCACGCGCATGCTGACGCAGATTTTCGAACCCTTTTTCACCACCAAGGAAGTGGGCAAAGGCACGGGACTCGGGTTGTCGCAAGTGTTCGGGTTTGCCAAGCAGTCCGGGGGTAATGTGGACGTCTCAAGTGTCCTCGATCAGGGGTCGGTATTCACCCTGTACCTTCCGCGAGCCAGCGTTGATGCGCTTGCGGAGGTTGAATCCAGCGTGTGCGTGCCTGCACCTTCGGACCCTGAAGCCGAGAAACCTCGCGTCCTGATTGTGGAAGACAACCTGGAAGTGGGGCGTTTTGCACAACAGATCATGCAGGACCTGGGCTATGAGACGGCTTGGGCCACCCATGCCGAAGCGGCACTGCAAATGATCGGGCCGCAAGCCATGGCTTTTGACGCGGTTTTTTCGGATGTGGTCATGCCAGGCATGACGGGGGTGGTAATGGCCAAGGAGATGCGCAAACGGCGGTCAGATTTGCCGATCATACTGGCCTCCGGCTACAGCGAAGAGCTGGCGCTCGACGGTTACGATGGCTTCGAGTTTCTGCCTAAACCCTACTCAGTCGAGCAGATTTCGCAGATGTTAGAGAAAATAACCCTCAAGCGCTGACGGCTTTATTTCTAGTGAGCAAAGCGTCTGAAATACGCCTCAAACTTGTAATCCCTGTCTCCATCCGTTATAGCTAGAAAGGCATTCATAACCAAAAGAGGCTCAACAAGCCCGATGCATGAGACCACACGTATCTTTGACACTTGCGGCCTTACGCCTGCGCAACGCAGTGACGTAACCAGGCCGATCCAGCTGCACACCCTTCCTGTTTTAGTGGCTACGTTCTGCCAGACACTGGCGACGCGTTTTCATTTGCCACCCACTTCGCTGCGGGACGCTCTGGTCACCCGCAAGCGCAGCCGCGCGGTACCTCCCCCTTCAGTTTGATGCCTGATTGTCCTCTCGCCGCGCTCATCGAGTGTGTTCACGCGAGGGTTTCCAATGATTCAGCGTTCAACCTGTTGAGGGAATTCGATGTCTATTCGTGTAGCAATTATTGGCGCAGGCCCGTCCGGCCTGGCGCAACTGCGTGCCTTTCAGTCAGCCCATGCAAAGGGTGCGGCCATGCCGGATGTGGTGTGTTTCGAGAAGCAAGCCGACTGGGGCGGCATGTGGAACTACACCTGGCGCACCGGCCTGGACGAGCACGGCGAACCGGTGCACGGCAGCATGTACCGTTACCTTTGGTCCAATGGTCCCAAAGAGTGCCTGGAGTTCGCGGATTACAGTTTTGATGAACACTTCGGTCGACCAATTTCTTCGTATCCGCCCCGTGAAGTGCTGTGGGATTACATCCAGGGCCGGGTCAAGAAGGCCGGCGTGCGTGATTACATTCGTTTCAATACGGCGGTCAAACACGTCACGTTCGACCCGGTATCGCGGCAATTCACCGTGACTGCCCACGATTATGCCAACGGGCGAAGCACGACGGACACGTTTGATTTCGTGATCGTGGCCAGTGGGCATTTCTCCACGCCGCACGTGCCGGAGTTTGCCGGGTTCGAACGTTTTTCCGGGCGAATTCTGCATGCCCATGACTTTCGTGAAGCCACCGAATTTCAGGGCAAGGACTTGTTGATCGTGGGCAGTAGCTATTCGGCCGAGGACATCGGCTCGCAGTGCTACAAGTACGGCGCACGTTCGATCACCAGCACCTACCGCACGCAACCGATGGGTTACGCATGGCCCAAGGGATGGGAAGAGCGTGCGCTGCTGAACAGGGTCGAGGGAGACATCGCGTATTTTGCCGATGGGTCCAGCAAGCGCGTGGATGCCATCATTCTGTGCACCGGCTATCAACATCACTTCGCGTTTCTGCCGGATGAATTGACCCTCACTACAGGTAATCGCCTGTGGCCGCTGGGCCTGTACAAAGGCGTGATCTGGGAGCAGAACCCGCAGTTGATCTACCTCGGCATGCAAGACCTGTGGTACAGCTTCAACCTGTTTGATGCTCAGGCCTGGTTTGTGCGCGATTACATTCTGGGTCGCATCAACCTGCCTGAAATATCCGAAATGCAGGCCGACAGTGCCTCGTGGCGCGAGCAGGAAGAACGTCTGCACTCCACCGCCTCGATGTACGAGTTCCAGGGCCGTTACATCAAGCACCTGATCGAGCATACGGATTACCCGGCCTTTGATATCGACGCTGTGAATCAGATCTTCCTCAAATGGAAGACTGACAAGAAGCGCGACATCATGGGCTATCGCGACAAATCCTACCGTTCAGTCATGACTGGCACGTTAGCGGTGCCTCATCACACCCGCTGGTTGCAGGCGCTGGATGATTCGATGGAAGAATATTTGCGCGAAACGGCGGGCAAGGGTGACGTCAATACACTGCGTCAACGTTGACGGCGCAGCCTCTGGCTCCTGATGTGGCCAGAGGCAACTTAGCCTTTCTTTTTTTGCAGGCTTTTCAAGCGTGCGCTGGCGCGTTGCACGGCCGCCATTTTTTCCGGGCGTTTCATGCGCCGCCACTTTCTGATGTCTTCTTTGTTGCGCCCGCAGCTCACGCATACGTCCCCGCTGAGCTGGCAGGTGGCTACACACGGGTTTTCGATATCTTTGGCCACGTCTTACTTGCGACCCGCGCCTTTGCGCGCCAGGCGTTGTGGCCACTGACCGGCGTCTGTGCGCTGGCATTCTTCTTCGGAGTCGAAATACACATGGGAGGCTACGTTGCGCACGTTGACATTGGCTTTGTCGAACGCCTTTTCTGTCAGCTCAACCATGTAGCCTGCTTCTCCGTCGGCCAGGGCAAAGTCCTTGTTGTTTTGCGTATCGAACACCCACACCACTTTGAGACTGGTCGCAAACGCCTCATGGTCGACGGCGTGGGTCAGCCAGACAAACCCGTCGATTTGATGTTTGGCGGTTTCGCAGGCCTCGGTCAGGGCTTTAACCAGGCGGCGTTCAATTTGCGCCTGATTACGTTTGTTGAGTGACATGAATCATCCTGTTGGCTGGCGGTGCTGAAAAGCCGGCCATCATACGCCAAGCTTTGTACTGGCGGATCGTTGATTGTGCGCTTGTGTTGGGGCGGGGTTGCAAACCGTGGGCAAACCCACGTCGCAAACGATTCAGCTGCCTGAAAAAACCGCAAAAGATGCATTTTCGCCCAAAGGGCCACCTGAGGTAGAATGTCGCGGTTTTGAGGCTGGCCACCCCGGATACTCATGTTCACGCAGTTCCCCGGAAGGAACCGCGAGGCGGTCGGATGCAAGGGAATAGCGAAACGGTTGGTGGTTGCGAAGGAGCTGGGCGGAGGCAATCCGATTAGGCCGTGGCCATCAATAGCTGACACATATCATAAATGTCACCCAAGTCGCTGAAGCCAATAATTAATAAGAGATCAGCACCCAAGGTACATAAACGTGGGGTCTATAGTTGTGCATAGGCCTTTATCCATCTACCCGTTCAAGGCCTGAGGGCTCGACTGCAGGCGATCGGCCTGTGGTGAGTTGATAGTGCTCATGAACCGCGTGCCGGGTAGATGATGTTTTATCTTAGGTACTACAAAATGTTAAAAAAAATGAACAAGGGGCTACTGGGCCTCGCGCTGAGCATGGGGTTGACCTCCGTGCAGGCAGCCGAGCCCAAACAGGTTGATGTTTTGCTGATTGGCGGCGGCATCATGAGCACCACATTGGGCGTTTGGCTCAATGAGCTGGAACCGAACACCTCGATGCAGATGATCGAGCGTCTGGACGGTGTGGCGCTGGAAAGCTCCAATGGCTGGAACAACGCGGGTACGGGTCACTCGGCACTGGCTGAACTGAACTACACCCCGGAAGACAAAAACGGCAACGTTGAAATCCCGAAAGCCATTGAAATCAATGAAGCGTTTCAGATTTCCCGTCAATTCTGGTCCTGGCAGGTCAAGAACGGCGTTCTGAAGAACCCGCGTTCATTCATCAATTCCACGCCGCACATGAGCTTTGTGTGGGGCGATGACAACATCAAGTTCCTGAAAAAGCGCTACGAGGCACTGCAGGCGAGCCCGCTGTTCGCCGGCATGCAGTACTCCGAAGACCCGGACCAGATCAAAAAATGGGTCCCGCTCATGATGGAAGGCCGTGATCCGAACCAGAAGATCGCAGCCACCTGGTCGCCGATCGGTACGGACGTTAACTTCGGTGAAATCACGCGTCAGTTCGCTGCTCACCTGCAAGCCCAGCCGAACTTCTCGCTGAGCCTGTCGAGCGAAGTCAAAGACATCAAGCGCAACGAAGATGGCACCTGGCGCGTGGTGTACAAAAACCTGAAGGACGGCACCGAATCTCAGACCGATGCCAAGTTTGTGTTCATCGGCGCGGGCGGCGGTGCACTGCACTTGCTGCAGAAGTCCGGTATTCCTGAAGCTCAGGAATACGCGGGCTTCCCGGTAGGCGGCTCGTTCCTGGTGACCGAGAACCCGACAGTTGCCGAACAACACTTGGCCAAGGCCTACGGCAAAGCATCGGTCGGCGCGCCACCCATGTCGGTTCCTCACCTGGACACCCGCGTGCTGGACGGCAAGCGCGTGATTCTGTTTGGCCCATTCGCGACGTTCTCGACCAAGTTCCTGAAAGAAGGTTCTTACTTCGACCTGTTGACCAGCACCACGACCCACAACTTCTGGCCAATGACCAAAGTCGGTATTGAACAATACCCATTGGTTGAATACTTGGCCGGTCAGTTGATGCTGTCGGACGAAGACCGTTTCAACGCGTTGAAAGAGTACTTCCCGAATGCCAAGGCTGAAGACTGGCGTCTGTGGCAAGCCGGCCAGCGCGTGCAGATCATCAAGCGAGACGAAGAGAAGGGCGGTGTGCTGAAACTGGGCACCGAAATCGTCAGCGCCAAAGATGGCAGCATTGCAGGCCTGCTGGGCGCTTCGCCCGGCGCCTCCACTGCGGCACCGATCATGCTGACCGTGCTGGAAACCGTGTTCAAGGACAAGGTGGCTTCGCCGCAGTGGCAAGCCAAGCTGCACCAGATCGTGCCAAGCTATGGCACCAAGCTGAACGGTTCGCCAGAGCGCGTTGCGCAGGAATGGGCCTACACGGCTGAGACGCTGCAATTGACGCCTCCACCGGCAATTCCGGCAGCCACCGCTGCTGAGCAAGCGCCAGCTGAAGCGCCGGCCAAGCCAGCACCAAGCAACCCAGCGGCTGATATGGCCCTGTAAAAAGCAGCCCCACCCAACGATGTTGGGTGGGGCCACTTTCAGTTGTAACGTTTGACTCCCCCTCGATACAACGCCCGCTGAATGAGCGGACGCCGATTCACGGCGTACCGAACAGGGCCGTCCAGTAAATCCCCGCATCACTTTTCGGATCGACCGCATAGGCCGCGCCCAGTTCGCGGAACTGCGGGTTCATTATGTTGGCGCAATGCCCGGGGCTGGCCAGCCATCCATCGACCACCTTGGTCGGCGTGTCTTGCCCGGCGGCGATGTTTTCGCCAACGCTTTGCGCACTGTAGCCTGCCAGCTCTGCACGATCTCCTGGCGTTCTGCCGTCACGGTTCATGTGATCAAAGTAATTGGTATTGGCCATGTCTCGCGTGTGGCTTTCGGCCGCAATGGCCAGCGTAGCGTTCCAGGTCAACGGGGCGGCTGCGGCAAACGCTTGTGTTGCGCATTGACGCGGTTGGTTGCGGGCAGTGTTGATCAGCGCCAGCAGCTGCTGGCCCTCAACTTGCCAATCCCCCAGACGTCCGGTCAACAAAGGGCGTGCCAGCACGATGCGCCACTCGCGCTGGTTGCGGCTGACGCCGATGTCGACGAATTGCGGGTCGAGTACCACGTTACAGAAGCTTTCTTGCACCGCTTTCATCGCCGCCTGTGCATCACGCGGGCCGGACAGGCTAATGGCCTGCACATTGACCAGTGGATAAGCATTACTGGCGAGCACTTGTTGCAGGTCGCCAAAGCGGTTGGCGGGCAATATCAGGCGCGGATCAGCGGCCAGAGGCGGCAGTTCCTGTGACACTTGCCCGCCGCACTTCTGAAGGTGGCTGCGATAGGTATTGATCGACTCGACGAGTTGCGATTCTTCACTGGCCATGACCGAGCAGGCCACGAGCACGCTGGAGGTAAAAGTGGCCAGGCGGGTGAGGGTGACGGGAACGCGCATGCAGGTTTCCTCTGAACGGGGTGCGCCCATGATGCGTTATTTCACCCGTTGTTTGGCAACCGCATTTCAGCGCGTGTGTTCGGTCACGAAGGCGCGTGCCTTGGCGGTGAGTTGGTCGATCTGGCGGTCACGCTTTTTTTCGGCGTCGATCATGGCTTTTTTGCCGTGCCGGTTGAGCAGGTAAGTGTGAATCTGCCGCACTTCGGTGGAGCGGTAGACCGCCGACACATCCAGCAGGGCCATCAGCCCGTCGGTGCCGTGGTCGCGTGTATTCATCACAATCTGCGGCCCGCGGGCACCCAGCACCTGAAAGCCCAAGGCCTCGAATTGCGCCACGTTGCGCACGCTGCACGTGAGCTCGGTGTGGGGGTAGCGGCGGGTGACTTCCTGCACCATTGCCCGGGTGACAGCCGGGGTGCTGGCGGCCATGTAGGCGATGCCACAGGCCTGAGGGTCGTCCTTCACGGGCAGGTACAAGGCAAAGCCGGTCACGGTGGCCGGGTTCTGTTCGTCCGTGGCCACGATCAGCTCTACGGTAATCCCTTTGCTCCCCTCCAGTGCCTCCAGGTACAAATGTACTTCGAAGCCGATGGTGTATTGATAGATGTTGTAGAGCAGGTTGCTGGGCGTGATTTCCATCATGCTCAGCTCGGTAAGCTGGTCCACCACGCGTTGCAAAATCTGGCTGCTGATGGGTTCGCTGACCGGTGTATCAAAATGAGTAAGAAGCGTCATGGGGCCTTTATCTGCAGGTCTCTGCGTGAGTGGAGGTCGGGGGCCGCGGGATCAGCGCTGGCTCAGCCAGTAGTCATGCAACGCGCGGGCGGCAGGCGCCAGATCGCTGACCTGTTGCTGATGCGCTGCGACGTCCAGATCGGCCGGCAGTTCAAAGTTGTCCTGTTCGGCGCAGTCTGAAATAGCCTGCAGTAAACCCGCCTGAATGGCAGGCAAGGGCGCCCAGTTGGCGACGGCAACGCCGCGCAGGTAACCGAAACACCATTCTTCTGCCAGCGTCACGGCCTGCCCGAGATGCTCCGTCTGTTCGAAGCGCGGCACAAATGCCTGACTGCCTTGTGCCAGTTGGACAGCCAGCGTGTTGAGGTGCCGCACGCACAGGTCAATGAATGTCCGGGCCTCTTGCGGGGTTTCCCATTCAGGGTTTTGACCGCCCCAAATGGCGGGGAACCACTCAGCAATGTCCACCTGCGCCGGGCCAGAAACCAGTGCTGTGAAGTAGCCGTCGAGTTCGCTCGGGTTAAGGACCGAATGGTCGTCGCCGTACTTCAACAACGTGTCTTCAAGCGAGGCAAAGTCGGCAGCATTCAAGGGGTGGGTGTTCATGGACGAGTTCCTGTACCGGGCGCTTTGAGCTGGGCGCTGAAAAAAAAGCGCAGAATGCCGTGAGACGCTGTGTTTGACCCGCGCGCGGGCTCAATAAATCAATCGACTTTAACGATCGACGCCAATTCGTAGTATTTAAATTTGGCTTTGGCCAAGGCTTTTTTGGCTTCTTGCTCGGCATCAAACCGGCTCAAGGATTTTGAGTCATGAATAAATTGGGTCACTTCGCCGTCGTATTCCTTGCTGACGTTCATGGTGACGCGCAACACCGGGCCTCTGCGTTTCACCGGAGCGCGCTCCGCTGTCTTGACCGGGGCGGGGGCGGCGGGAGGCAGTTCAGGTTCAGGCTGGGGGGCCGCGGCGGGCGTGGGGGTATCAAGGCCGAGCGCTCTGCGCATTTCGTCCTCGGTGAATCCGGTGCTCATGGTGTGACTCTATTGATGTGAAACACGGGCTTATATTTCAGGCCTCTGGTCAAGGCAAGCGAATTCTTCAGGTAATTTCAAAAAATCGGGATTTGGGCGCTGGGTATCGCATTCCGATTCAGGTATCGCGCAACAGGTCGTGGCCGTCGAGCAGGCGATAGGCAATTTCTGGACGTTTCTCCAGCGCTCGCCGTATGGCGGCGGGAATTGCCTGACGGGTTTTGCGGCACAGGCCAGGCTGATCGGCCAAGCGGATGGCAATACCGCGCATGGTGCGCACTTCATTAAAACCCGGCTCTATGTCGAGCCGGATGCCCAGTTGCTCGTGCATGCGCCGTTGCAAGTGTTGAAGCTCGTTGAGGTCTTGAATGTTTTCCAGCCGTTGCAGCAGCTCTTTTTCAGCCTGACGGGTTAATTTGAAAATCCGCAGGTCGGCATCGGCGCGGGCCAGCAAAGTGTCACGCTCGCAGATGCAAACGCCGGGCGGGCAGGCAGGTCGGATGGGTACGGATGGGGTCATGGGCTAGAGCATAGCCAGATTGCCCGCAATTTGCCGCCGTGCCCGCCGCGCAGTGTTCAAGCGGTTTGCAGGCGCCGCATTACCAGGCCAATCAGCTCCTGAATCATGGGCTGGAATGCGTTGGCGGTACACGTTTGGCCCAGCATCACGGTGCGGGTCGTCAGGTGAGAGAACAAGGCATCGAACAAGATGGCGGGCAATTCGCTGGTAGATGCGTCGGTGGCGATCACCCCCCTTTGGCGCTGCTCTTCGAGCAGGTTGGCGATCAACTGGTGCCAAAATTTGGGGCCGTGCTCATACCAGGTTTGCCCCACTTGCGGGACATGGGCCGAGCCATTGACCACCAGACGGTAGAAGCTGACATGACGAGGGCTGGTGACCACTGCCACCAACTGTTCAAGGATCATTTCCAGACCGCGCGTCAACTCGACACCCGAGGTGTCAAGTTGCTTGAGGTCCATGATGAAGTCTTCGCACAGGTACTCGACCACGGCCACCAGCAGCTCTTGCTTGCTGCCGAAATACCGGTAAATCGTGGCCTTCGAGCCGCCCGCAGCGGCGACGATGGCGTCCATGCTGAGGCCATCGTAGCCCTGCTGCAGAAACAGTTCGCTTGCCGTGATCAGCAGGTTGCGCCGTCGGTCCTCACTCCGGGTCGGGGTTGAAGTCGGGGAACGGTGCACCTGCGGCATGGGAACTACTCTTTGTCGGGAAGCGCGTACGCTATCACGTAATCCCCGCGATCTGGAGACTGACGCGCGCCACCTGCGACGATCACCACATATTGACGCCCGGTCTCAGGTGAGCGATAGGTCATCGGCGTGGCTTGGCCTCCGACCGGCAAGCGGCCCTTCCACAGCTCTTTGCCGGTGGCCATGTCCATGGCACGCAGGTAGTAATCCTGTGTACCGGCGTAGAACACGATTCCGGAGCCCGTGATGGCGCCGCCCCCCAGGGTCGGCATGCCCAGTGGAATCGGCAAGTTGGCGCGCACACCCTGGATGACCGCGTCTTCAACGGTACCGGCCGGGCGCTCCCAGACCTGTTTGCGTGTCTTCAGGTCTACCGCAGCAAACACGCCCCACGGCGGGCTCTGGCACGGAATACCCAAGGGCGAGTTGAAGCTTTTGTGGTCAATCACGAACGGCGTGCCGTCCATAGGGTAGGTGCTGCCGACGCCATGTCCGGATTTGAGGTGGGAGAGGTCGACACCTTCACGCGGCACCAGTTTGACCACCTGCGGGATGCGAATGTCGTTGACGAACAGGTAACCGTTTTTCTCGTCAATCGCCGCGCCGCCCCAGTTAAAGCCCCCGTAGTAGCCTGGGTAGATCAATGTGTCTTCGGTGCTCGGTGCGGTGAACTCGCCGTGGTAGTTGAGCTTCTTGAAGTCGATGCGGCACATCAATTGATCGAAGAAGGTCGCGCCCCACATGTCTTTCTCGGTCAGCGGTGCTGCGCCGAAGGTGGGCATGCCGACTGAGTAAGGTTGGGTTTTGGCAACCCAGTCGCCAGCCGCATGGTCCTGTGGCACCGCTTTTTCGATGACCTCGGCAATCGGCTGACCCGTGCGGCGGTCGAGCATGAAAATCTGCCCGCGCTTGGTCAGTTGGATCAGCGCCGGAATCTTGCCGCCTTTACCGTCCGGTACGTCATACAGGGCCGGTTGGGCCGCCAGGTCATAGTCCCAGATGTCGTGATGCGCGGTCTGGAACGTCCAGCGTTCGCGGCCGGTGGCCATGTCCAGCGCAACCACGGCAGACGAGTATTTCTCGGTCAATTCGGGGCGTGCGCCGCCCCAGAAATCCGGTTGCTGGTTACCCGTGGGCAGGTACACCAGACCCAGTTCGTCATCGAATGCCGGGCTGGACCACATGTTTGGTGTGCTGCGGGTGTAGGTTTGACCTTCAGGCGGCAATTTGGTGATGGCCGGATTGCCAAGGTCCCAGGCCCAGACCAGTTCACCCGTGTCGGCACTGAACGCCCGAACCACGCCGGACGGTTCATCGGTCGAACGCCCGTCAAAGACCCAGCCGCCCAAGATAATCAGGTTGCGCGAAACGGTCGGGGCTGAGGTGTAGGCGTAATACGGCACGTTTTCCATGACCTTGCCCAAGCCCTGGGTCAGGTCCACGGCGCCTTTGTCACCAAAGGCCTCGCACGGTTTACCGGTTTGGGCATCGATTTCCAGCAACCGGGCATCCATGGTCACTTGCACAATGCGCCTGGCACATACGCCGTCTTGCGGGGGAGCAGCGGGCTTTAGGTCGGCAAACACCAACGGGTGTTCAACCTTGGCAGGCTCGTAATAGCTCACGCCCCGGCAGCGGTTCCAGGTTTTGATGTTGTGCGGCTTGGGGTCGAACATCCAGCGTTGTTCACCGGAATCCGCATCCAGCGCGATGACTTTGCTGGTAGGTGTGCAGGTGTAGACGGTGTTGCCGACCTGGATCGGCGTGTTCTGGTATTCAGACGCGCCTTCGGCGACTTCACCGGTGCGATAGGTCCACGCCACTTGCAACTGATCGACGTTGTCTTTGGTGATCTGATTCAGTGCCGTGTAGCGGGTGCCCGCCGGGTTGCTACCGTAGTGACTCCAGTCCACGGCACGTTCTTGCGGGGTGTCAGCAGCCAGTTGGGCAACCGGTAGCGGCGTGCCTTCGATCACCCCGTGCGGGGTGAAGAGGGCATTGGCACCCACGGCCAGCAAGGCGGCAAACACTGCACTGGCGCTATAACTGGCAGCACGCTGGCGACCCTGTGTGAGCCAGGGGTGCAGCAAACACGCCAACAGACCCATGACCAAGAACGGCGCCAGCCGCGGCACCATCGGCCAGAACGTGAAGCCGACTTCCCACAGTGACCAGATAACGGTGGCGACAAACACAATGGCCATGACCGCAGTGGCGGCGGGTTTGCGGCGGATATACAGCACACCCGATCCAAGCATGCCGAGCCCGGCGAGCAGGTAGTACCAGGAGCCTCCCAGTGCCATCAGTCGCGTCCCTGCAACTGCCAGAAACAGCCCGCTGAGGGCCAGCAACAGTCCGAAGATGCCCAGTATCAGGTGTCTTCCTTTAGAGGCAGGCGCCTCTTGTTTAGCGTTTTTCATTACGGTGATCCCGGCAACCGGCAGCCAAGGCCTTAGAAGCGCTGCGGGTTTAGGTTTTAGAATGGTACTGTACAGTACAGTTTTTATTCTGAGCCTGTTTCCGGCACAAATAAAGACAATTTGTCGCAGGGGATGAAATTTTAGTTAACCGGTGATGACTCGTTCAGCGGCAGGTTCATGACGATGGTGCGTTCTTCGCCATGGTACTGGTCGCGCACTTTTTCAAAGCCCAGCCGGGCATAGAACGACTCGGCCGTGACCGAGGCCGGGACCTGCAATGCGCTCAGGTGTGCCGCGCGCGCCAGCGCAACGAGCTGCGCCATTAATGCTTGTCCTACGCCGCGTCCTTGCCAGTCGGGGTCCCCAAATACACTTCGCACCACGGCGCCATCCAGGCTGGCGGTGCCGATCAGTTGCTGTTCGGCATGGGCGACGTACACCTGGCGCTGTTGCATGAGCTGAAGAATTGAAGGCGGGGCGAAGTGCTGCTCCACCTGCGCGATGACCTGCGGCGAGTAATCACCAGCGTTGGAAACACGCAACGTCGTGATAATCAGTTGGCTGATGGCGGGTGCCTCTGCGGGGGTGGCGCGTCGGATCGTGCAAGTCATGGCGCTTCCTTGTTGTGACCTCAGTCGTCGAACCCTTCGGCCAGAATGCCGGCATACAGCTGCCGATCAATATTGGCACCGCTCAAAATCACCGCCACTCGGCGTCCCTGCTGCTGGGGCTGTTCCTGGATCAAACCGGCCAGCGCCGCAGCGCCTGCACCTTCGGCGGTGTTGTGCGTGGTTTCATGATAGACCCGCATGGCGTGGGCAATTTCACGGTCTGAGACCCGAATCACTCGCGCAGCGCCCTGCGCAATCATGGCCAGCGCTTGCGGCATAGGCTGGCGGCAGGCCAGGCCGTCGGCGAAGGTATGGGCGGTTTCTGTGCTCACTACGCGACCTTGCTCAAGGCTCTGGGCAAACGCATCGGCATGCCGCGACACAACGCCCACGATTTCGGTCTTGAGGCCCAGCAGGTCGCGGGCCTGGATCAACCCGCAAATACCCGAACCCATGCCAATAGGCACATACACCGTGTGCAAGTCGCTCACTGCTTCAAACAGTTCCAGTGCATAGGTGGCGACCCCGCGGATCAGGTCAGGATGGAACGCGGGCACCAGATGATGCCCATGGGATTGCGCAAGCAGGGCTGCTTCGGCTCGGGCCTCGTCGAAGTCGTTGCCAAACTCGATCACATGCGCCCCCAGTGCCCGCATCGCAGCGTTTTTTTCGGACGAATTACCGACCGGCACCACAATGCTGATCGCCAGCCCCATGCGGCGCGCAGCCAGTGCCAGGCTTTGCCCGTGGTTACCGCGCGTGGCGGTCACCAGGCCTCGCGTGTGGGGTTCGCGCTGGATCAAGCCTTGGACGTAGATCAACCCGCCGCGCACTTTGAAAGCGCCGGTCGGGGTGTGATTTTCATGTTTGACCCACACCTGCGCGCCCAAGCGCTCGGCCAATAAAGGCCACGCCAGTTGTGGCGTGGGTGCCAGGGTCTGGTGGATATCGTGGGCGGCGAGACGCAGGCTGTTCAAGTCAAACATTGGAGGTACCGTGATCGAGGGTTTGACTCGATTCTAAGCACGGCACATTGTATGGGCCGATTCTTATATTGCATGGCCAACAATAAATGTGGATGCCGACCCTCAACCAGACACAAGAGCCGCGCTATTTGGCGTTGGTCGATGCAATCACCCGTGCCATTGCCTGTGGTGAGTTGCAACCTGGCGAACGCTTGCCGCCACAGCGCCGTCTGGCCTGGGCGTTGGGCTGGAACCCGAGCACCACGATGCAAGCCTATCGCGAGGCGGCGCGTCGGCATCTGGTGTCGGGAGAAGTGGGGCGCGGCACTTACGTACTGGCCAGCAGTCAGGAGGCCACATTATTCAAGCTGCAACAGGTTGAGGATCTGCCCTCGCGCCTTGACCTGCGAACCAACCTGCCTGCCATCGACCTGCACACCGAGCGCGACGCGCAGGCGCTGAGCTGGTTGCTTGACACCCGACAGGCCAGTCGCCTGCAACACTATGTCAGTGCGGCCGACTTGCTGCAGGCCAGGGCGCAAGGTGCAGCCTGGTTGCGCGGGCGGGGGCTGGAACTGCCGGTCGATCACATCATGTTGTGTACCGGCGCGCAGCAGGGGTTATTCACCGTGCTGTTGTCACTGTGTCAGGCAGGTGAACCGGTGTTGGTTGAAGCGTTGACCGCCCCCGGCATCAAGGCCGCCTGTGCGCAACTGCGGCTGCCCCTGCACGGCGTCGCACTGGACGAACAAGGCATCATGCCGGACGATTTCGACCGCATGATTCGCGCCACGGGGGCGCGCATTGCAGTGCTCACACCCACTTTGCAGAACCCGACGTCAGCGGTCATGAGTGTGGAACGCAAGCAGATCATTGCGCAGATTGCCCGGCGCCATGGCGTGCAAGTGATCGAAGATGATGTCTATGGCGCCCTGACCGACAGCCCGCCGCTGTGCCAGTTCTTGCCCGAGCTTGGCGTGCTGATCACCAGCCTGTCCAAAACGGTCGGCGCGGGTTTGCGACTGGGCTGGATCGCGGCCCGCCCACAGGTACTGGCGCGCATTGACCCCCATGCCCAGGCGGCACATTGGGGGCTTTCACCCCTGACGCTGGCGATTGCCTGCCACTGGATCGGTGAAGGCATTGCCCGAGAGCGCCTCGACTGGCAAATCCGGGAGGTTAGACATCGTTGGCGGATGGCAAAACACCTCATGGGGCGAGGGATGTACCAGACGCACATGGCCTCGCCGCATATCTGGTTACAAGCCCCCGCCGAGGCAGAACCGCTGGTGCAGACGTTTCGCACGGCGGGGATTGAGGTGGTGCCTTCACAGGTATTTACGGTTAAATCAGCGCCCTTGAACGCAGTGCGAATCAGCCTGAGCGCAGCCCCCAGCATTCAGCAGTTGAGTGTCGCGCTGCAGCGTTTACCTCCTGACATCCCGTATATGAGAACCCCATGCGCAGAGAAATAGGCTATTGGCACCGCGAGGGTCGAGAACTGTTTTATTACCTGGAATTCAAGCCCGAGACCGCCGAGTTTTACTTGACCTGTGAACACACCCCCGACGTAGGCGAGGGCAGCATTCGATCGGTATTGCTCAGCGAAGCGCGGGGCGAACGCTATTACGAGGATGCGCTGCTGATCATCAAGGAAGAACTGTTCAAACAGTACACAGTGTAAGGGTGCTATCGGATCGGCACCGAGCCCGCGCGATTCATGCAGCGTTGACGCCGTTCATCCACGCGTTGGGCAAACCAGGCGGTGGTCAGGTTGCGCGTGATTTTCGGGCTTTTAAGGGTGATGCCCGGTAACACGGCACGGGGCAACGGTTTGCCTTGTTGGCGATCGGCCAGCGCGAACACCTTACGGTAGAGTTCGGTCTCATCGAAGGCCAGGCTGTCGCCTTTTTCGAGCTGACGCCGAATGGCGTTGTCACTCATGCCCAGTTGTTTGCCCAGCGCTCGCACGGCACGCTCGGTAGAGCCTACAGCGTAAGAACCGGGAATGGTCAAGTCGCCATCCAGTGCCAGCGGGATACCGGAAACCTGACTCACCGCGTTCTGAAAAGCCGCGTTGCGACTGGCGTACCAGCCCGCGTTGAAGTCAGCAAAACGGTACAGCGACTGTGAGTAATCCGCCGGGTAGCCCAACAAATGAGCGATACCGAAATACATGCCCCCGCGCCGGGTAAACACTTCCTGTCGGATCGAGTGAGCCACCTCGTAGGGATAATCCTTCGCCCGTTGTTCGGCAAACGCGATGCTCACTTGCATCGGGCCGCCAGTGTGTACCGGGTTCAGGCTGCCAAACAGCGTTTTGCCCATGGGCACCATGCCGATAAAGTCATCGAAAATGGCACTTAACTGGCCTTCGGTGCGGGCTGCGTCCAGACGTTGGTTATAGGTTTTGCCGGTCGGCGATGTGAGGTTCAGCGCGCTGCGTACCAAGAATTCCGGGATATGCAACTTGCTGGCACGACGGTTGATTTCAGTGCGGGCAATTTTTGCGAGCCCCGGCACGGGCGGGTCTGCTTGAAAGGTGGACTCCTGCTCGGTGACGGCCAGTACCGAGCAGAGGTTCTCGTCGGACGCAGGGAGATCCTGCGCCACCAAAGCGACCTGAATATCAGCGGCCCAACCCTGACGATCAGACACCGTGGCCGGCAACAGTTGCACGATCCGCGCACGGGTTTGCTCAGGCGTCAGCACCGGGCCAGTACGGGTGTCCTGGCTGCTGCAACCGCCGAGTACGGCCACGGACACACACGAGAAAACAAACAGGCTAAAACGGTTCACTGACAGGCAACTCCCGGAAAATCCTCAAAATGCACTGATGCGCTCAATCGTCTCGCGTCAGCACCTGCAGCAGTTCGATCTCAAAGGTGAGGTCAGAGTTCGGCGTGATGTGCGCGCCCATGCTTCTTTCACCATAGGCCAGATGCGCGGGCACCTGCAGCTTGCGTTTGCCACCGACCTGCATCCCCATCAGGCCAATATCCCAGCCTTTGATCACCCGGCCAGTGCCGATCACGCACTGGAACGGCTTGCCGCGCTCATGGGAAGAGTCAAACACCGTGCCATCTGTAAGCCAGCCGGTGTAGTGGGTGGTAATCAGGGCGCCTTTGACTGCGGCCTTACCGTCGCCGGTTTGCAGGTCCGTGATGAGGAGTTCAGGGTTCATTGATGGTTCTCAAGAAGTGTCTTGGGGAGCTTTTTTTTTAAAAGCCAATCTTCTACACAAAAAGTAACAAATTTAAGAAAAGCTGCTGTAGAGCCTTCTGGGCGCTGGTTTTCTCAGGGTTGCCGGGGTTTGGCAACCTTTTTCGCGCGTGAAAAAGCTGAAAAAAACGCGGGATACGGAACTGATTAATGAGGATTATTGTCCGTTGCGCTTTACTCTCATTTGAGAGTGATTATTATTGCGACCCTTGCAGTGCCATGGCGCTCAAGCGTTGCAGGGTCCTTTGGAGCCCGGCGCAGACGCTTGCAGTCGTGCGCCTGCTGAGCACACTCCATTGTTAAGGGATCAACTGGACATGTCGTCTCGATTCAAACGCAGTCAGATTTCGCTCGCCTTTATTGCTGCACTGGCTTCACCCACGTTGCTGGCCGATACGCTGGAACGTGAGCGTGACGAGGTTCCCGTTCAAGGCGCGGACCTGCCGGTCGACGGCACCTCGCAGGCACTGGAGCTTGAAGAAACCCGCGTTCTGGGCACCGCCGCGCAGGAACTCAAGCAAGCGCCGGGGGTTTCGATCATCACCGCTGAAGACATCAAAAAACGTCCACCGGCCAACGACCTGTCAGAAATCATGCGCCGCGAACCAGGAGTCAACCTGACGGGTAACAGCACCAGTGGCAGCCGGGGCAACAATCGCCAGATCGACCTGCGGGGCATGGGCCCGGAGAACACCCTGATCCTGATCGACGGCAAGCCTTCGTCCTCGCGCAACGCTGTGCGTTATGGCTGGAGCGGCGACCGTGATACCCGGGGCGAAACCAACTGGGTGCCTGCCGAAGAGGTCGAACGCATCGAGATCCTGCGCGGCCCCGCCGCCGCTCGCTATGGCTCGGGGGCCATGGGCGGGGTGGTGAACATCATCACCAAACGGCCGAGCGACACACTCAAAGGTTCGTTGACTGCCTACTACCTGGCACCGGAAGACGACGCCGAAGGCATCAGCAAGCGCACCAACTTCAACCTCAGCGGGCCGATCACTGACGACCTGGTGTTTCGCGTGTACGGCGGTGCGAATAAAACCGACGCTGACGACGCGGGCATCAACACGGCCGAGCAGGCGTCGCCGGACAGCGTAGTGGCGGGCCGTGAAGGCGTGCGCAACAAAGACATCAACGGCTTGCTCAGCTGGCAGTTCACCCCGGAGCAATCGCTGGACCTCGAAGCCAGTTACAGCCGTCAGGGCAACATCTTTGCTGGCGACACCATGCTCAACAGCGGCGGCGATTTCGTAAACAGTCTGACCGGCAAGGAAACCAGCGTTCTGCAACGCAGCACCTTCTCGGCGACCCACAATGGCTCGTTCGACTGGGGCTCGACCAAGGCGTCGCTGAGCCATGACCTGACCCGCAACGCACGCCTGAACGAGGGCCTTGCCGGTTACGGCGAAGGCGCCCCTTCGCAAAGTGCGGGGCGCTTCGAATCGCGCTTGCGCAATACCCGCGCCACCGGCGAAGTGAACCTGCCGCTCAATGCATGGACCGAGCAAGTGCTGACACTGGGCGGCGAATACTTGTACGAATCCCTGAATGACCCGGGTTCGTTGCGTCCACAGAGCTGGGATCCGGGTTCAGACGGTACACCGGGCATCCCGGGTCAGGACCGCACGCAAACCAAGTCCACGGCCAACAGCTACGCGTTTTATGTGGAAGACAACATCGAAGCGGGTGCCAAAACCATCATCACGCCGGGGGTGCGTTTCGATCATCACAACGCGTTCGGCGGCAACTGGAGCCCGAGCCTGAACGCGTCGCATCAAATCACCGATGAACTGAGCGTCAAAGGTGGCATCGCCCGTGCCTACAAAACCCCGAACCTTTACCAGTCCAACCCCAACTACCTGCTGTACAGCCGCGGCGCAGGTTGCAGCTCGGTTGAAGTGAACATCGGCGGTTGCTACCTCGTCGGTAACCCGGACCTCAAACCCGAAATCAGCGTCAACAAAGAGATTGGTCTGGCGTTTGATAAAGGGACATGGCGCACCAGCGGTACGTATTTCCGCAACGATTATCAGAACAAGATCAACGCCAGTAACGAAGCCGCCTACCGCTTGCCCAATGGCCGACGTGTCTACCAGTGGGATAACAGCGGCAAAGCCATCGTGCAGGGGATCGAGGGCAACCTGTTCGTGACCCTGCGCGACGATCTGGACTGGAACACCAACCTGACCTACATGATCGAGAGCAAAGACAAGGAAACCGGCGATCCACTGAGCATCATTCCCAAGTACACGGTCAACACCACCCTGGACTGGTACGCCACCGAGAAACTGTCGTTCCAGGTCAGCGGGACTTACTACGGCAAGCAAGAAGCGCCAAAACGTAATAACCGTGCCAACGAAGAGCTCGATAAGTCGGTGCAGCAATCCGTAGACCCGTATGGTCTGGTGGGTCTGAGCGGCGGTTACGAGTTCAACAAAAACCTCAGCGTGCGACTCGGCATCAACAACCTGTTCGACAAGCAACTGTACCGCAAGGGCAATTCGGACGAAGCGGGAGCGCAAACCTACAACGAAGCGGGCCGCGCCTACTTCGCCTCGGTGACCACCTCGTTCTGATGACCTGAGTGACTGTGCATTGCCCCCCCTGCAATGCCGGTCTTTACAGGCGCGACACCCGTATACACGGGCGCCGCGCCGTTGTTGCATCTGGCACTGGCAAAACCGTGGCCGGCGCTGAACGAAGGATTGAACGCTATGAAACCCGTATCCTCGGCCTGGGTGCCGATTCTGTCTCGCACACTGGCGGCCTGGGTGGGCGGTTATGCTTTTACCTATGCCTTTACCGCAGCCCTGGCGCGTGTGTTGCCGCTGGACAACGTGGACGCACTGATCGTCGCCAGCCTGCTGTCTTTTGTGATCTACACCTTCGCCATCCTCTGGGCTTTTGCTGCCCGCCATCTCTGGTCGGCGTGGATGGGGGCGGTGCTGGCGCTGCCATTGGCGGCCATTGGTTTTTGGCCGCAGTGGATGGAGCGACTGGCATGAAACAGACCCTGACTCAGTGCATGGCGTGGCTGCACACCTGGGGCGGCCTGATCGTGGGCTGGCTGTTGTTTGTGATTTTCCTGACCGGCAGCCTCGCGGTGTTCGATCAGGAAATCGACAACTGGATGCAGCCCGAACTGCCTGCCCATCACGTGAGCGACGAACAGGCAGCCGAGCGTGCGCTGGGCTATTTGCGTGAACACAAAGCCGATGCCAAACAGTGGGGCATCAGCCTGCCCGGCGAGCGCACGCCAGCCCTGCAAGCCTCGACCGGCGGGCGCCGCGACGGCGTGTCAGTGACCCTCGACCCGAACACTGGCGCGGTAATACCCGTGCGCGAAACCGCGGGCGGCCTGTTCTTTTTCTTCTTTCACTTCACCTTGCACATGCCGGGCATGTTCGGCATTTACCTGGTGGGCGCGATGGCCATGGGCATGCTCGCAGCGTTGGTCAGCGGCATTGTGATCCACAAAAAATTCTTCAAGGAGTTCTTCACGTTCCGACCTGCCAAAGGGCAGCGTTCATGGCTGGATGCGCATAACGCCAGCGCGGTGTTGCTGCTGCCGTTCCACCTGATGATTACTTACAGCGGGCTGGCGATTTTTTTGGTGATTTACATGCCTGCGGCCATGGACGCGTTGTTCGACGGCAATCGCGAGGCGTTTTTCAAGGCGCAGAATCCAGCGCCCGTTGTCCTTGACGTGCAACATCCGGCCACCGCCGAACCCGCGCCGTTGGTGGCGTTGGCGCCGCTTTTGAGTAAGGCGCGCGAGGTGATGGGGCCGCTGGGCGGGGTCAGCATTTCCAACCCCGGCCAGAGCAACGCGCAAATCATGATTCGGCCGTTGCTGGGCAACCGGATTGCACTGGCTAAAGGGCAGGGCATGCGCTTTGACGGCGTCACCGGCGAGCAGCTGTCCGGGCCCACTGAAATGCGCCCCAGCGTGTTGACCCATCGGGTCATTTCAGGAATGCACTTTGCCCAGTTCGGCGGCTATCCGATGCGCTGGTTGTACTTCATCTGCGGGTTGATCAGCAGCGCCATGATCGCCAGTGGACTGGTGCTTTTTACCGTCAAGCGTCGACGCAAGTACGCCACTGAAAACCGCGTGGCACAGGTGCTTTACCGCGGGGTCGAAGCACTCAATGTGACCGTCATGGCGGGCTTGAGCTTGGCCTGCATCAGCCTGCTGTGGGGCAATCGCCTGCTGCCGGTGGGCATGGCGGACCGTGCGGATGCCGAACTGAATGTGTTCTTTGGCGTCTGGGCACTGAGCCTGGGGCACGCCTTGCTCCGGCCGCGTATGCAGGCATGGCGCGAGCAACTGACCCTCGCGGGCACGCTGTGCTTGACGCTGCCAATACTGAGTTTGCTGACCGTCAATCAGCCGTGGGCGCTGCCCAGTCGTATGGGCGTGGAAGGCGTCGCGATGGTGATTGGCGCGCTGTTGCTCTGGACTGGCTGGAAAATCGCGCAACCGTCGATCGGGCGGGTGCCGCGCAAAAAAACATCGCCCATGGCCGAGGTGAGTTGAGATGGCTGCTTACTTTTTTACGGCCTTCGCGCTGGCGTATATCGGCATGCTCGGTTTGTGTCAGGGGTTAGAGCGGCATTACAAACAGGTGTGGCAACACGCGCCGTCGGCAACTGTGCGGCGACTGCTACGCGGGGCGGGCTGGTTGAGCCTGGCTCTGAGCTTTTACTTCTGTGGGCGTGCCTGGGGCTGGGCTATGGGGCCCATCGGCTGGTTTGGCATGTTGTCAGTAAGTGGATTCGGTTTGCTGATGCTGCTGCCTTATCGACCGCGTTTGGCGGTGTGGCTGGCGTTTGGCTGTGCGCCCGTGTGGGCGCTGTTCAGGGTAGTGGCCTGGGCGTGATAAACCTGTCCCTCCCTGTTGGGACGGAAATATAGGGCGATGAAAGATAAGATCGGTCAGCTGTAGTCTTAATCAGTTATTGGCAACGACGTATCCTGATAAGTCGTTGCCGATGTTTTTTTTCTGAGTGCATCGCTCTTTTTGAAACCTGCTAAGAAAGTAACTACACGTGTCTATGTTGATTCTAAGTGCTCGGGCAGCGTAACGCTGCTTGACGGAATTTTATTGCGTTCATTTTTAATATAAGGCGTGTAGGCCACAGAGTTGTTTCCCGTGTTTGTGCTCTAGACTGGTTTTCAGTACCCCTGGTTCTAGGGAATCTCCGAACAAGCCTTCAGTTATGCGAGAATCCCCGCAACACCTGATCCGAGCCGCCCATGAGCCAGATGAGCTTTTCCGACTTTGAGTACGCCGGCAAGCGCAAGCAAACCCGCCGAGAGCGCTTCCTCGCCGAAATGGATCAGGTGGTGCCCTGGGCAGGCCTGCTGGAGCTGATCGAACCGTTCTACCCCAAGGCCGGCGGCGGTAGAAAACCCTATCCTCTGGAAACCATGCTGCGCATCCA
>NZ_JAAQWY010000035.1:0-48721 GCF_012985765.1 Pseudomonas sp. WS 5071
GGTTGATGCGTCTTGAATCGGCCCACTGCTGCTAAGCTTATCCACAATTGCTGGGACAGAAATCAGCAATCCGTCCTGGGTCAATTTTCAATCGGCAGGGTGGGTCAGTTTTCAATCAGCGCCAACAGCCGTGCTGCGGGTTTCGTCGTTTCAGGCTTCTGAATTGTCGGAGATCGACGGCAAGTCTGGCAGCATGCTTTCGAACGTTTCTTGAACTGGCGGGGCCAGACCATCACCAGCTGGCAACTGCAAATCACCTGGTGCCATGACCGGTGCTTTCAACAGTTTGCCGCTGCCCAGGTCACTTTGATCTTCGGACGACACAAGCACACGCGCATTGAACCGTGCGAAGCGGATATTTTCGCGGCTATCCGCCCAAGCGATCCTGCTGTTCACCACGTAGGCCAGCGCTCCGCCTCGATCACTCCCCAGCCGGATTGTCTGAATCCAAGCCTGCTCGATCAGTACCGACAACGCTCGCTTTGTCGTTGCTGTAGAAGTTTCCATCAGCTTGGCCAAAGTAGCTTGGCTGGCAATCAGGGCACCGCTCTTATCCATGTTGGCCACGAGTATGTGCAGCAGCTGGGCCGCACGTGGAGCGTGCGCAATCAGTTGCGCCCATGCTTCGTGTCCAGCACGCTCTGTCTGAACCCAAGTCCCGCGTGGCGCGGGTTGGTGTAGATTGCGGATTTCCTCAGACATCGACCCTCCTGTCAGATCGTCCAAAAGTGATGTTTGCTATCTCTCAAACTTGTCAGATAGCGAGCAAGAATGAGCGAAGGGTAGCTCACGCTGTGCTCTATTGGTAGATCAAATTTGTTCGCTATCTGACAGACTTGTCGGATATCGCGCAAAAAATGAGCTAGGGGTAGCTCATGTTGTGAGCTACGGGTAGCTCAAGGATGTTTGCTATCGAACACCGATGAGCGAGGGGTAGCTCATAACGTGAGCTAGGTTAGATCACGGTCTATGAGCGAGGTTGGTTCACAGATGATGACCGAAGGTTCGCTCATAGGCTGAGCTATCTACTGCTCTGGAGGCCCCGTAAATCAAGGGGTCAGAAGTCCTGCCTCTTATGATCTCTAACTGTCGTCCTCTGCCACGCTGTTAACCTTGGGGTTGATAAGTCAAAGTCGCCTGCCGGCGGCGGCCACTCGTAAGCGCCTGACAGACTACGGCTTCGCCTCCGCTAGTCAGTCACTTCCGACCGGCTCAATTAACTGAGCTGTTGAACCTGGTCACGGATTTTGAGAACGGTCGTGGTTGAACAACCAGCGTGACGGGCAGTTGCTCTAATCCCCAAATTTGCAGCAAGCAGTTCACGTACACGCTTGTGCAGATCGGAATCAATGGGGCGGCCCTTATACGCCCCGGAGCTTTTGGCTTTGGCGATTCCCTGGGCTTGCCGTTCGCGGCGTTGTTGATAGTCCTTACGAGCAATAGCCGCCATCATTTCGATCATCATGTTATTGATTGCTCCAAGCATGCGACTGGTGAACTCGTCGCCTTGGGTGACTCTTAACGCCAGGTGACTGGTGGGCAGATCCAGCGCGACGATGCGAAGTCCTTTTGAGTCGATGGTCGTTTTGAGCATCCGCCAATCAGAATCTTCCATCCGTGACAGCCGGTCGATGCTTTCAACCAGGAGCACGTCGCCTTTGCGCGCATCCTTGAGCAAGCGAAGAAGTTCTGGCCTGTTCGCTTCGGTGCCGCTGGCATTTTCTGTGTATGTACTGGCAACAACCTGGCCATGGTCAGCTGCAAATTGTTCCAACGCGTCATTGGCTCGGTTAGCGTCCTGCTCGATGGTCGATGCTCGCAGGTAAGAACGGATGAACATGACGGGCTCTACTCCTTCGTATCATTTTGAGTGTTCATTTAAGAGTGTATCAAATTGAACGTATCACTAATCTAAGTAAAGCCCTGCCCGGTTTGCCTCTGACTGTCTCAATTCATGTATGCCCTAAAGAAACAGTCCCACAGTCAATGCTCAAGCTTCTGTGCTGCCATCCCCGATAGCGGTTTCAGCAGTTTTGAGATTGCTCGATAGTCGCTTTACCGAATCATGCGTCCTTGTCCTTCTTTGTTGTGGATTTACTCTGCCAATACCTCAATCGCTCCGTGTCGGCCTCTTTGACGAAACGATTGATCATTTCCTCGGGGGCGCAGATCTGCGCATAGCTCCAGCCTTCGGGAGCCTGGAGTAGATAGGCTGAGTAGATTTTGTCCCTTATGGCTAAAGCGCGCTGTTTCGTCAGTCCGTGAGCATTGGCCACTGCTACAAGCTTTTTGCCCTCAACGAGGATTTCAAAAGCCACGTCAAGGCTGCGGCTATGCATCTTTGAGTTACTGCGGATACGCTCGAAGTCTTCGGGTGGTATTCGTAGATCCTGGTCAGTGAGGCGGGTAGTCATTCTGCAGGCTTCCACTGGTCGGCGATTTGTTGCCGTGCTTTCTCCAGTTCCTCAGAGAGATACACCTTTTCAGACTTCAAGGTATTTACCTGCTCAGTCAGGAGGGCAACCTGTTCTTTCAACAAATCGAGTTCTGTCGCTTTGCCTGGTGTCTTGGGTTTGGCTTTGCCCCCGCCTATCCTGAGCGCCTTGGTTGTTTTGAGTTCCGTGCGTACTTCGTTGCGAACGTTCAGGTCAGGATCAGCTTCGGCACGCTGTACCACATTGGCGGCTGCAGCGGGGTCGAGACGTTCAAGGCGCGCTAGGTCGTTTACCACTGATACGTCAGCGGTTATTCCGTTCTGTACTGCTGTGCTGGTAGCTCCCCCGGCTTCGATGGCATCCAGATAGGACAAGCGTTCAGCCACCCAACTGATGCTCTTTTTCCATTCGGCAGCAACTGCCTGCAGGGTGCCTAATTCTTCCTTGTCGGCTTTCAGGGACAGGGCTATTTCGATTTGCAGAAGTCCTTCGCGTTGGACATTCTCAGAACGTTGAATCCGTTTGGCCTGGGCGTCTGTGAGGTCGCGCACTACTGCTTCAAGCAAAAGGCCTTTGAGTGCGCAAGACCGCAACCGTCGCTCACCCGCGACCATTAGGTATTTGAACCCGCTTCCAGGGTTTGGGTGGGGCCGTAGGACGGCAGCCTCTGCCTGTCCGTTCTGTTCAATGTCGTCGCCCAGTTCAATCAGAGATTCTTGTGTGAAGCCTGGGTTGTCCTTGCCTCGGATTTGCGGCTTGCACTCAACCTCGTCGGGGTTGACCTTGATGATGCGTTCACCTTCCAGAACTGCCGTTTTTTGCTTCTGAAAGTCAGAAAGCTTTTTGACTGCACCCCCGAATGCGTTGGGTTTCTTCGTTGTCATGACATGGCCCTCATTCAGCCCAAACTTTATCGAGAACGGCCTTACAAGCCCGTTTCATTTCCCGGCCCGCTTCACGCTGACTGCCGCTGCGGGCCTTCCACCAGACCGGATTACCAGCGGCCAGCGATTTGTTGATACAAGGCCGGTAGATGATCTGCTCCGCGAACATGGCATCACCGTAGCTCTCGCGAAGTCCGGGGAGGGCGTCTATTTCCTCGGGCGAACGGCTGTTCACCAAGTTCGGCAAATAGCCCAAAAAGCGCAGATCAGGGTTGTACCTGTCTTGCACAGTTTCGATGGTGTTCATCAATTTTGGGAGTCGAGCAAGGGTAAAGGCGCTGATATTGAACGGGGCCACCACGGCATGGGAGGCCGTCAGGGCCGCAACCATGCGACGTTGCAAGTTCGGTGGGGTGTCGATCATGCAGAGATCAAAATCGTCAGAAAATCGTTCCAGTGCAGGCCGTAGAGCGTGGATTACGTCTAGATCCATATCGTCCACGTCGAGCAGTGCTACGTCAGCTTCGATCAACCAGATGTTGGGACCGACCTGGCGTGGCTGACGCCCTTCATGCTCGCCATTGAACAACTGGCTGGACATTAGATAAGGCGTATTATCGCCATCCTCTGTTTGGGGAAAAAACTGCGATAGGTCGCCTTCATCAAGGTCTACGACCAGGACACGCTTACCATCCTCTGCCGCGCATGCTGCCAGGTGAATCTCTAGGGTGGTCTTCCCTACGCCGCCCTTTTGATTCGCTACAGTTGTGATCTTCATCATGATCTCCGACTTGTCCGATAGTGGACCGTGATTCAAGTTTGCATATGGTAAACCCTTTGGTCAACCCAAAAATAGGGTTTACTTTGTATTTTTCTCGCATGCGATAAATACACGACACCGCGTCGCGTTCTCGCACGCGAGAATTCATTTCACGGCTGCTCGACTTCGCGACCTTTGCCCCTCCTCACGTCGAACATTCGTTCAACTCAGCTCAATACCGGTCATCAGCTTTTTTTCAAATAGTTGAGAAAAATCCCATCCCCGCTGTCACACCCGCGTGGAAGGCTATGCCCTCTTGCCTTACCTCATACACGACATGAAGCCGCCAGGCCTCAATGGATAGATCGTGAAACGCTTTATGTCTCAATCACTTATCGCTACCCATCAGTACGCAGGTTTATTCCTGGGGCATTCGTTCGTCCCCATCCTTTTCGGAATCCAAAAAACGCAACATGAAATGTTGATTTCATAAAATGAAAAGAATATATTGAGTAACGAAATGCATAAAACGTTAAACAAAACGCTAAAGAGGAAGAAAATGCGAGGTGGGATCTAGAAGAAAAATGTCAGGGGCTACAGTATCCCCTCTGTTTTTAGCGCTGAGCTATTCAGAGGACATGATGCAATCCCTAGATAAAAAAGACCTGGTGGTTTTCACCAACGCCCAACCGGATTACCGAGTTCATCTACAAGAGCGGTACTTGGATAATGTTCGGAAGTGGGAACTCATCATCGAAAGTCCGTCAACAGGGCAAGTGTTTTCGGTTGTTACAGCGTTAGGGAAGACCAGACTTTTTAAAAATGCCGATACTGCTATCGACTTTATAAAAGAGACCTGTCCTAACAATCCGCACAAAGCAATAACCATAACGTACGGGGATTCCCCGTCATGACTATGAAGAGGCAACGGTATGCAACTCGAAACAGGAAAATCGAATTTCCGTAAGTCAGAAACCATTAACAAACAATCCTGGGTAACCAAGCTTCAACAAAGCAACACGGTAACAACCCTTCGCAATATCGTCACCCCGAAACACGGAATGAACCATGCGGCCCTGATGCGCAAAGACTGGACTGCCAAGGCAGAAAAGATCGTCGTCATCGGGTCGCTGTTCTCCCTGAGCCTTCTCCCTGAATTTGCCAACGCGGCGATGGACTTCAGTTCGGTCAAGAACCTGCTGAAAGACATTGTTAGCTTCCTCATCTTCGATATCGGTTACTACCTGGGCATCCTGGCCATTGTGGTGCAGGGCTTCCGGGCTAAGTCGGGCCGTGTCGAGTGGTCCACCTTCGGTTGGACTGTCGCCGGTGTGTTCCTGGTGTTCTTCGCACCGAACATCGTCGCCGAGATCAAATCCGGCGCTGCAACCTCACTGCAATGAGTGCGGTCGAGCACGCACCCGATGAGGGTGAGGTGCTTGTCTTAGCGATGGCTCGACCATCTATGGTCGGCGCCTTCACGCTATCGAGCATTCTTATCAGCATCTTTGGACCGCTAATAACAGCATTGGTAATTCGCTCGTTATGGCCGGTTGGGGCAATACCACTTCTGTTTGGAATTTCGTATTACATTTGCAGCAAAGACGTTTATTTATTTGGTGTCTTGCAATCTGCATTTCGTTTACGGGCCTCTCGGAATAGGAACTTGTGGGGGTATCGGAGTTATGCGCCTCGTTGATAAAGCGCTTAGGAAATTGACGCGCAATCTTGACTTGTCGCTAGGCGTTCAACAGCCAGCAGGATCCGAAGAGGATCTGCTGGAGTTGGAAGTCAGCGCAATGGTGCCGTATGACTATCACTACGATGATCAGATGGTAATGACCAAGGAAAGCGCGTTAGTCCAAGTTATCAAAATTGATGGCTTGCTCTTTGATTCGCTGACCGAAGAACAGGTTAAACAGTTTGAAGTTCGCCGTAACACGCTGCTACGTACCGTCGCATTCAGTAACTTGGGCCTGTACGTGCATACCATCCGCCGTAAGGTCTTTGATTTCCCTGAAGGCGAGGGCGGCACCTGGTTCTCCAAGCAACTCAACGCTGCTTGGCGTGGCCGTTATCAACACAAAGGGTTCTACGTCAACGAGATCTATATCTCGCTGGTACGCAACCGTTTCCGGTCTGGTGTACCAGGGCTGATGGATCGAGGCATTGCGCTGATTACAGGGACCAGCCCGACTAAGCAGGATGCTGAATCCTATGACGACATGGCTGAGGATCTGTACAAGGCTGCGAATCTGCTGCTGGGTGGACTGTCCGAGTACGGTGCGACTCGCCTGAAAGTGCAGCGGCACCCTAAAACCGATTCAAAGATGATCGACCGTGACCGGGCTTATGACGCGGTGCGTCGTTTCCGTTGGAGCTGGGCGGATTTCAAAGAGCACAACGGCGATCACCAGCAATACCCTTCTGAGGTCGTGTATGACTTCCTGGGAGAGGAATTCTCCGAACTCAGTACGTTCTTCAACTACCTGATCAACCTTGAGGATCGCAAGATCCCCCTGAGCGATCAGAAGCTCTGCGAAATGTTGCCATACGCTCGCCTTAACTTTCGTGTGTTGGCAACCATGTGCGAAGTACGTGGCAGCACCAGTTCGCGTATCGGCGCGATGTTGAGCATGGCTGAATGGCCGCGCAGAACTCCATCGCGGATGATGAACAAGTTCCTGCAGCAGCCGGTGGAATACATCATCACGCAATCGTTCTTCTTCTCTAACCGAATCGAAGCTGAATCGGCGATGACGCAAGAACAACGGCGCCTGACTGTCTCGGACACTCACGGCATCGCCGACGATGACAGCAAGGAACTGACTGAGGGGATTCGGGCGTTGCGCCGTGGTGATGCTGTCAACGGTCTGCACCACCTGACCATCTTTGTGCATGTGCCGTCGTTGCCTATGGACTCGGAAGCGAACCGTAAGCAGAACGCTAGCGAACTCGATAAAGCCGTGGGCCTGGTGGAAAACTGCTTTGTTGACCTGAACGTCAAATCGGTACGCGAGTGGATGGGCCTGGAAACCTTCTACTGGTCGCAGCTGCCAGGCCAAGCACAGAACCTGATTGGTCGTCGCGGCAAGATCAAATCGACCAACTTCGCGGGGTTTGCTTCGTTGCACAACTTCGCCAAGGGGCGTCGGGATGGCAACTTGTGGGGGCCAGCCATTACCGCTTTTGAAACTGAGAGCGGGACTTCCTACAACTTCAACTTCCATCGCGAACTGGAAGGGATGGTTGCAGGGCACACGGCAATTGCCGCTGATACGGGTTCGGGTAAGACCACCGTTATTTCTCTGATGGTCAGTGAGGCCGACAAAGCCGAGCCACGAGTATTCTGGTTCGATAACCGCTACGGCGCAAAGGTGTTCATGAAAGCTATGGGCGGTGTGCATACCACGCTTTCCCCTCATAGCGGCATGAACTGGAACCCCTTCAAGCTGCCCGATACGGCTGAAAACCGTGCGTTTCTGGTGGATCTGCAAGTGCTGATGCGTCAGTGCTACGCATCAACCCCTACGTCTGCTGATGACATCAAGCGTTTCAAGGCTCTGGTGGACGAAAACTACAGCCTGCCGTTCGAGGATCGCCGGTTCCGCAATGTCGTGTGGACGTATGGCCAGGGCGAGCTGGCCGATGTTATGGCCATCTGGCACGGCGCCAAGGGTGTCACTGGCGCGAATGCCGGTGTCTTCGACAACGTGAATGACTCCATCGACCTGAGCACGTCGCGGCACTACTGCTTTGAAATGATGGAACTGCTCAAGGGCGGTGAGGCGCGGCCAGAACTTCCGGTCGTGTTGAGCTACCCACTGCATCGCATCGAGCAAGCAATGGATGGCACGCCTTTCATCCTGGTACTGGAGGAAGGGCAAAACCTGGTGAAGAACGAGTATTGGAAGAAGCGAATCGACAACTTCATCATGCAGATCCGTCGCAAAAACGGCCTGATTATCTTTGTCACGCCTGATGCCAAGTATTTCCGCAGTGAAACCGACTCAATCGACAAACAGAGTGCCACCAAGATCTATCTGTCGAACGACGCGGCCACTGATGAAGATCATCAAAACCTGACCGTCGCTGAACGTAAGTGGATCCGCGAAATCGGCCAGGGCTCTCGCAAGTTCCTTATCCGTCGCGGCAAAGAGTCGATCAAGGTTGTATTCGATCTGACCTCAGAGGATCCGAAGGCCGATCTGTCCGACTTCATCCCCGTGCTGTCCTCGAACGATGTTGGTGTGGCTCTGATGGAGTCGATTATCAAGCGCCTGGGCACTGACGATCCAGAGCAATGGGTTCCGGTCTTCATGGCCGAAGCCAAAGCCAAAAACACTCACAACTTGAAGGCGGTCAAATGATGACGACTATCAAAAAGCTGTGCCTCGCTACGGCGGTGGTTATGGCTATCAGCGGCCAAGCACACGCAACGGGTGTTCCAACTGGTGACGCTGGCACCTGGGCTGCGTTGGCCCAGCAATACCTCGTGTTGAAAGATCAATTTGACACGTTGAAACAGTCCTACGAGACGCAAAGCCGAACCCTGGACAGCCTCAAAGGCTCGTACGGTCGCGGCGCTATCGGTCTGAATGACGCGATCAACTCGGCCTCGGTCGTGCCAGGTTCATGGCAGGAAGTCGTTTCCCGTCAAAGCTCGGGCGCTTATGGCAGCAAGCAGTCGTATTACGAACAACTGATCAACACGTTGCCGCAGGAACTGTTCAACAACCCGCAGGGCCAACGGGCTCAGAATTATCAGCTCAGTTCTGACTCTGTTCGCGCTGCAATGTCTGGTGGTGACGCGCTGTACAGCGAGGTGCAAGTCCACCTGAACAACTTGGCCACGCTCTCGGCGCAAGTCGATCACACCGCCAATGCCAAAGACGCCGCAGACCTGCAAAACCGTATTGCCGCTGAAAACGGCATGTTGTCCTCGGCTCAATCGAAGCTGTCAGCGTTGAACATGAACCTGCAAGCGAACTTGAACAACGCTGAGAACCAGGCTACGTCGGACAACGAAAAATTCTTCAAGTGGAAAGATCAGTAATTCTCGCGTGCGAGAAAAGGAGTAACCGCATGAAAGCAATCGTCTTCATCTTCAAAGGCGTCACCCTCCCGATCTGGCTCCCGCTGTGGGTGGTGTTCAAGCTCTGGAAAGTGGTGCTGCTGGCCGTGGTGGTCAGTGCGGCCTCGGGCTGTGTCACCAACACCGGCAAGATTGATAAGTCGCCTTGCGCTTGCCAGTTCACCCCGTTTGTCACAGCAGACCAGGAGCGCAGCAATGCTTAAATTCAAACTACATCACGTCCTTTCGGTAGTCGTTGCCGTGGTCGTTGTCGGTAGCGTGGTTTACATCAATACCGCTTCGTACTTCTCGACGGAACCTGCTGAACCAGGCAATCCAACAGCACCGATCAGCGTCGGGAAAAACCCTCTGTTGAGCGCATCAAAACGCGACGTTGGCAACTGGTTCCCCGGCACTTGCTTTGCTGAGATCTACATGAAGTCGTCGTCGTACGGCGGTTCGCTGGTTCAAGGCTGCATCGAACAGACTTCCAGGGAGATCAAGGCACAAACCGGTGTGCAGTTGAGTGCCAGTGACTTCCGCGACCCCGAAGTGCTCTCCCACTTCCAGGGTGTGTACGGAGCATCGAACCCATGGCGCAGCTGACCCTTGAGGGCTTAATCGGTGCCACTGACGAATTGACTACCAGCTTCGTCGCCCAGGTGTTTCCTGACTTGGCGGAACTGGTTTCCCCAGCCGTGTACCTGATTGCCGTTGCTTACTGGGCAGTGCTCGGGTTCACGATCTACAACGGCCAAGCCATCAAGTATTGGGATCTGGCGCAAAGGATGTTCCTCACTGCCATGGTGTTCCTGACGCTGAATTGGTCTACGGGAGGGCTTGTGTTCTACCAGGCATGGGGCGGTTTCACAGAATCCATTGCCGCGAAAATCATGAGCGGGGGTGTCAATTCGACGTCGATGCTCGACGCCTTGTATGTGAATGTCGGGAAAGTAGCCAGCGTTCTGATGAACGTCAGTTGGCGGCAGTTTGCAATGATCATGATGGGCTACGGCTTATTCGTTATTAACTGCATTCTGTTCGTGGTCGCGATCTTGAACATGCTGATTGCTAAGTTTGGTGCAGCTATCAGCATGTCGATTCTGCCGATCTTGGTCGCGTTTTTCTTCTTTCCACAAACACGGGGTTGGGGAATGAATTGGCTAAGCAAGATGTTGAACTTCTCGCTTATCTACATTCTGTCCATCGCCATTATCCGATTCGGCTATTCTGTCTTCGGAGACGCCATTAACGAAGTTGCGCAAACCGCTACTATCAGTGACGCAGCCCTAATGACGGCTCAACAGTACGGCACATTATTGATCGTGGAAGGAGTCTTGATTATCTGCATGTTGCAAGTTCGCGGTTGGGCCGCTGCGTTGTCCTCTGGTGCAACTGTAGGGGGGTCGTCGCTGGTGATGATGGCTGTTAGAACTTTGGGAGTGAAAATGTAATGGACAAGACATTCAAGAATGATGAGGCCGTGCGCCGCAATTCATTGCGAGAGCAGCAGAAGGTCAAACAGGAACGCAATCGCTCCCTGTTCCTCAATGGTGCTCAGGCGATTTCCATTGTTGCTTTGGCTTGTGCGGTCTATGTCCTGTCGGATCTGCACACTGTAATTCCCGTGGTAGCCACCATCGGCGCAGACGGTGAAGTCCTGAAAATGCGCGTCATTGACAAGGAAAATGTGTCGGCAGAACAAGCCTTGATCGAGTCAGACCTGTACGCCTTCGTGAATGCGTGCAACACCTTTGATCCACGCAGAAGGCAGTCACTTTCTGACACCTGCCACCTGTACACAACGCCGGAGGTTGCGCGCCAGTACGAGCAGGAAATCAATCCAGATAATCCAAGAAACCCCTACGCATTGCTGGGTGAAAAGGAGTGGATTGAAGCCGAGGCGTACAGCATCAATAAAGTAGGTGACATTTATCAAATTTCATTCACGTCAAACTTTCATCAAGCAGGGAAAGCTGATCCCGTACCAACGAACTACACAGCGAATCTGAAAATAGCGAACACACTTGTACCGCGTCAGCTCGGTGATCGCTGGGTTAACCCGCTCGGTACTGTGATTACTCTTTATCGAAAAAGTGAAGAACTGAGCCGCCGGTAATTCACTCAATTCAAGGAAACTAAAATCATGAAGCAACATTGCATTTTGCCGACCGCTATCGCCCTGAGTTTGTGTTTTTTTGGTGGTTTTGCACACGCCGCTAAGTTGCCAACCCCGCTCTTGACCGATAAACGGGTTAAACAAGTTACTTATGACCCGAACCAAGTCTACGAACTGGTGGGCACTTATAACTATCAAACATCCCTCGAATTTGAAGCGGATGAAATGGTGAAAGTGGTTGCCTTGGGCGACACCATCGCCTGGCAAACCATCCCGTTCCGCAATCGTCTGTTCCTCAAGCCGGTCGAGGAAAACGCGGACACCAACCTGACCGTGATCACCAGCAAGCGTACTTACTATTTCCAGCTGGGTAGCTCCAAGAAAAACACCGGCCAGTCGTACCTGATTCGCTTCATTTACCCAAGCAGCCGCGTGTCCTCTTTCACTGAGGTCAAGAGCCATGAGCCCCCGCCTGTGGTCAGCACCGGCACGCCAGGCTCCCCGAACATCAACTACGGCTATGCAGGTGACAAGGACTCCATTGGTTTGCAGTCGGTCATGGATGATGGCCAGTTCACCAAGTTCCTGCTCAAGAAAGGGGCTGACATGCCGCAGTTCTACCGCGTGTTGCCCGATGGAACTGAGGCCATGGTCAACAAACGCCGTGAGGGTGATTACGTGGTCGTAGAGCGCCTGGACAGTATGTTTGTCCTGCGTGACGGCAACGCCCATGTCTGCGTGGAGAACCTGGCCAACCCATATAAGCGCACCGTTACTCGAGGCGCTCGTGATGGCGGAGGGGCTTAAGCATGAACAATGACGACAACAAACCCGTTCCGGAGAAAACTCGCGAGGACGAACTTCGTGAGTGGAACGAATCACAGTCGAACTCGATGCTCAAAGCGAAGCCCGGCTCAAACAAGGCTGCCGGTGTCGCTGTGGCGCTCACGGCGGTTGCGCTTTGTGGGTTTGTCTACTGGTTAAAACACAGTGATGAACCTGTAGCCGGGAACAGCGTTGGTAATGACGCGATCACCGCCGCACAGCCGCGCCGTGTGCAGGATCCAACCCTCAAGCGTCAAGCGGCGCAGGTCGCTCCTGTCAGCAATGACGGCAGCACTGCACCCGCTGACACGCCGCGCACTGTGGTAGACCGTCAAAATCAAACTGGTATGAGCGAAGCCGAGAAGCGTCGCCAGGCCATTGAGCTGCAGCGTGAGCTTGAAGAACAGAAGATGCAGGCCGCACGTCAACGCTCGGCCATCATCGCCACTGCGAAAGACGAGGGCTTCACGGATGAAGCTGAGGGTCAGAAGGGTGGGTCTGGATCCTTGGGCGTGGGGAGCGATAGAAACGCTCCTGTCCCGTCAAATGCCAATAGCGCTTACGCATCCTCGACGTTCACCGATGGGGTTACGGTATCCAAGGTACGCAAGATGGAAAACCTGGAGTACAAGGTTCTGCAGGGCGCTGTTATCGAGGCTGTGTTGCAGCCCCGCGCCCAAAGTCAGTTGCCGGGGCAGATCTGCGTAGACATTCAGCAGGACGTTTACGCGGCTGTCGGTCGTCGGGTTCTGATTCCGTGGGGCTCGACGGTTTGCGGCAGCTACAACGCCAGTCTTCGCCCTGGTCAAGAACGGTTGTTCACCATCTGGAATTGGTTACGTACGCCGAACCTGCCTGGACGCCCAGCAATGGAGATCGCGATCAATAGCGCGGGCTCTGACCAGTTGGGCACCGCTGGTCAAGGTGGCGTAGTCGATAACCATTGGGGGCAAATCTTCGGTGTTGCTGCAGCGGTTTCGATCATCGGCGCCGGTGCCTCGAATACCGGAGTGTCGTCCGGCGATCAGGAAAACTCGGCGTCACGCTATCGCACGGAAGTACAGGAAGCCGCGTCTGAGTCGGCCCAAACGATCCTGGGTCGCTACGCCAGTATCCAACCAACTTTGACCGTGCCCCATGGCTCGCGTGTGGTGATCTACCTGCAGCGCGATTTGGATTTCACCTCGCAATTCGAGGCCGAGATCGAGCACGCCAAGAGTGGCGGCGTCACCTTCATCCAGTGAGGAAGCGGTATGTCTGAGATTGCATCGTTCCGCGCCAAACTGAAAAACCTGGTCACGCTGCTGGACGATCCAGAAGTGACCGAAATTGCGATCAACGGCCCTGGCAACGTCTGGGCCGGTTATCACGGCAGTCGGTTCATGAAGCCGGTGCAGATCGAGGGGGTAACAACTGGATTAATTACCTCGCTCGGTGAGGTGATTGCCGCTCATACCGGGCAACAGGTTGACTCGTATACGCCGATTCTGTCGGGCCGTATTCCGATCAATCTCGCCGAGGGTGTGCCAGACAACCAGCGCGGCGATTACCGCGTGCAGGTTGTCTTGGCGCCTGCGGTCGAACAGCACATTGGCGGCATCGTCTGTATCCGTAAGCCCGGTATCAAGCAAATCACCCTGGACGAATACCAGGACACCGGGGCTTTCGAGCATATCAACGAGCCTCGGTTGCACAGCGATTATTCCGACGATCACCTGATAGCGCTGTATCGCGCTAAGCGCTGGAAAGAGTTCTTCATCGGGATCATGAAAGCCCGCAAGAACATCATGATTTCAGCCGGGACCAACGCGGGTAAAACCACCTGGCTCAACGGGATGCTGGAGCACATTGATCCGCATGAACGTCTCGTCACCATTGAAGACACCCGCGAGATCCGCACACCCAACAAGAACGTGGTTCACCTGATCTATTCACGTGGCGGTCAAGGTCGCGCCAAGGTCACACCGTTTGACCTGCTTGAGTCGATTCTTCGACTGACCCCCGACCGGGCAATCATGGGCGAGATCCGCGGCGGCGAAGCCTTCCCGTTTTTGGAGCTGTTGAACACCGGTCACAGCGGTTCACTTTCCTCGATTCACTCGGACTCGCCGGAAATGATGTTCGACCGCCTGGCGTCTATGGCTGCGCGTGGCGGCGCCGAAATGAACAAGTCGCAACTGATCGAATACTCGCGGCAACTGATCGATGTCGTCATTCAGTGGGAGTACGGCTTTGATGGCCGTCGCTACATCTCGGAGGTTCAATATGCAAAAGCTGCCTAAGTTCGCGGTAACGCTGTTGGCACTGGCCTGCACTCTCGGCCAGGCCTGGGCCGATGAACAAGCCCCGGTGCCGTTCTCTGAGCTGGCCGTTAAGTGCGCGCCTACCGTGCATCCGCAGACCCTAAAGTCATTGATCGGCAATGAATCGACCTACAACCCTTACGCTATTGGGGTTGTCGATGGCCGATTGGAGCGTCAGCCCAAGTCGTTGCGTGAAGCGGTGGCCACCGCCGAACGGTTGGAGCGCGAAGGCTTCCGTTTCTCGGTCGGTATTGGCCAGCTCCTGGTGACGAACATGCGGGCTCTCGGCCTGAGCTACGCCCAAGCGTTTGAGCCGTGCCGCAACCTGCAGGCGATTAGCGAGCTGATGGTCAAGAACTACACCAAAGCCCTGACCGCGAATCCGAACCCACAAGAAGCCCTGCGCGACTCGCTCTCGATGTACTACAGCGGGAACCCTGTACGTGGTTATCGCCCGGACAAAGAGGGTGATCTGTCCTACGTGCAGAAAGTTGTGGTCGGTGCCCTGAATCCTTCGAGTGCTGATCCGATTGTGCCTGCTGTGGAGGCCACTGCAGGCGATGAGGCGATACCCGTAGCGGTTGCATCACCAGGGGCACGAAAAACGCCTGTGCGCGCTCGTACAGCTTCGTCAAAACATAGTGACCCATGGGTGATTGTGACCGACGAAAACGGCCAGGCACCGCAACCCGCTCAACAGGCTGCGATGCAACCGGCGAGCCCTGAGCAGTCAAGGATTCAAGTTGCGCTGGACACTGGCGATGCTGCGCCGGTTGAACAGTTCCAACGCTTCGCTGATCCCAAACCAGCCGCTGCGCTGGCATCCGGCCAAGGGCAAGCGCAAGTCGAGCCATCTTTCGTACAGATCATCAATTGAATTTCTCGCACGCGAGAAAAGGGGGATTTATGCAAAAACTTCCATCCGTTTTTTTGCTGGGAGCGTTATTGCTGTCAGGTCCAGCCGTTGCTGATGAACCGGTCCAGCCGCCCTATGGCCATGACAGTAACCCCGACGCTTGCGGTGCTGTTCTTTGTCTACTTGGCATGACCCGCGATGGTGACTGCGACAAGTACATCCAGAAATATTTCAGTATCAAGCGTTACAAGCACGGACATTTCAGTCCTTCGCGCACGAAAGCCGCACGGGGGGAGACTGTTGAGTCCTGCAAGGACGATGAGGGTTTGACTAAAAAGGCCAACGATATTTGGGGGCCTGTAGAACATGGTTTCTAGAGTTTTCAAGCCACTGGCGTTGACGATGGCACTGGTCGCGGGGGGCAGCCTGCAAGTGCTGGCCCTGGCTGCTGACAACGAGGGCGACGCAAGCCGTCGCATCGAGGTCGGTTTCTAGCCCGAGGGCTCTGCACAGAAACTAGTCTTGCGCACCATTTACGCGGCCACCAGCTCTATCCGCGTTGCTGCGTACGTCTTCACCAGTCCAGACGTTACCCGAGCGCTGGTTGCCGCCAAGCAACGCGGTGTTGACGTGGCGGTGGTCGCCGATCACCGCAGCAACCTCGAAGAAGCGCGCTCAACTGCTGGGCGCCATGCCCTGACGCTTATAGCCAAGACGGGTACCCAAATATTGGATCTGATTTTTCGCGCCCAGCATCAGACACGCGGCCGACTTCGCCTACGGCGCTTACTATTGGCGCAGTTGCACCGTGATCGCACTGGTGGGCCGCGTGCAGCACAACAGGATGTCACCGTTTTGCGGAGCGTCCAGCGGGTCGTCGAAGTACTCGACCGTACCTTCGCGCAAGCTCACCTGGCAGGTATTGCACAAGCCCGCCCGGCAATTGAACGCCGGAGTCAGGCCCGCCTGTTCGGCCAATTCGAGCAATGAATGGCAGTTTTCATCCCAGGCTACGCGGGTGCCGGACGGCATGAAGCAGACACTTACGGCACCGTCCTTTGCCACAGGTTCGCTCAGCGTCGGCTCAGGTGGCGGCGCTGGACTGACGTCGTCTTCCTCAAGCACCGTCGCCGGGCCAAAAAACTCGTAATGAATTCGTTCGCGGGCCACCCCAAGGCTGCGCAACAGCCGCCAGTTGGCCTGCATGAAAAGTCTGGGGCCGCACAGGTAGATATCATAGTCGTCCAACGGCAGCAGGCTTTGCAGGGTTTGGCGACTGATCAGGCCCTGGCTGTGAAAGCGGTCACGATCCGCCTCGCTCGGATTGCGATAACAGAAGTGCACTTCAATGCCCGGGCGCCGGTCGGCCAGGGCCAGCACTTCATCGCGAAACCCATGCACCGCGCCGTTTTCGCAGGCGTGCAGAAAGTGCACCGGGCGCATCGACTGGCCGCTCAGGCGATGCAGCATGCTCAGCATGGGCGTCAAACCGACGCCGCCGCTGAACAGCACCACCGGCCTTGGACTTTGCTCGTCCAGCACAAAGGTGCCGGATGGGCCTGCGATGTCGAGTACGTCGCCAACCCGCACGCCGTCGTGCAGGTGGTTGGAACCTTGTCCGGCCGGCAGGTCTTGGCGATCGAACGGGGCGGGTTCACGCTTGACCGAAATTCGTACCTGGAGCGGGTTGTCCGTGAGGGCACTGACGCTGTAGTTACGCAGCACTCGAGTGCCGTCGCCCAACACCAGCCGCACCGTGAGGAACTGCCCCGGACGAAAGTCCATGGGTGCAGGACCGTCCTGCGGCGCGAGGACGAAGGAGGTAATGACCGCGCTTTCCGGCGTTTTCTCGATCACCCGCCAAGCCTTGAAACCTTGGGGTTGGCTGCTCATCTCAAACCCCCGCTGTTTGCGGTCTGGCCTTGTACCAGCGGGATCAAGTCCGCAGGTTGTTCCTGGGCAATCAATTTGGCCAGGTTACGCCGGAAACGCAGGGGTCCCGAGTCGGAGGCCAGGTCGATATTGGGGCTGCACTTGTTGGCCATGCCTTGATGGACGGCGGCGAGCACCACGCGGTCTTCGGCGAAAGCGTGACGTACGTCCTCATCGAACTGGCGCGAGACTTCCTCGTTGTCCTGGTCGAAGTTGCGCACCTGGAACCAGTAGTAGCGGGTGGTGGACTCATCGATGGGGGTCATGAAGTTGTAGGAGTTCATCAAGAACACCTGTTCGTGCACCGGCCCGGCATCCGATCCGGTGCCGGCCGGGGTGAAGATGGCCTTGATGATGGCCTGGGCCGGGTAGTGCACTTCGTAATGCTGCTTGCGGTCACAGTTGCCGCTGAACTTGACGAACTTGGCGTAGAACGGCGCCACTTCGATGTCGCGCATCCACCGCGACACGATCACGCCGACGTCTGTCACCGTAGTTTGCAGCGGCTCCTGGGCGCATGCGGCGCTGCCAAAGGAGGACTGGTGAACCCAGGCCACGTGGGAGGGGTCGAGCAGGTTGTCGGTCATGTACAGGTAGTTGCAGGGGATGACCATGCTGTCGCCACGATTCAGGCCCCAGGCCGGATCGCCCCATTCGGGCACGTGGCAAATCTTGCTGGCGTCGGCCAGCTCGGCATCGCCCATCCAGATCCAGATCAGGCCGTAGCGCACGGCCAGCGGATAACTGCGCACCTTGGCGCCTTGGGGAACGTGCTTACTGCCGGGGGCGCGCACGCAACTGCCCGAGCAGTCGAAGGTTAGGCCGTGGTAACCGCATTCGATGTCGTCACCTTGGCGCCGCCCTAAGGACAACGGCAGTTTGCGATGCGGGCAGGCATCTTCTAGGGCGACCGGGGTGCCATCGCCTTTGCGGTAAAGCACTACCGCCTCATTCAGCAGCTTGACCGCAAACAGTTGCTCACCGAGTTCGGTTTCACTGGCGGCGACATACCAGGCGTTGCGCATAAACATGGGGTCTCTCCTTATTATTCTTCGGATCGTGGCTAACGACGGATCCAGAATACGAGAGGCCAGTTGAGTAAGAATAGATGGATAAAACTGATATTTGGTTTAGGTTCTCTTAAGTGTTTATCGCGTCCCCACGAACATCTCCTGTGGGAGCTAGCTTGCTCGCTCCCACACTGGGTGCTGTGCGTTTTACAGACCGCCGCGCGTGCCTATCGCGGACAACGCCCGTTCCCAGATCTGCCGCGTTCGCACCCACACCAACTCTTGCCAGTCGCTGTCCGCGGGGAAGAATTGTTCAAGCAGTTGCAACTTGATCTGCCGTGCTTCGGGGCCGGTTGGGTCGCCGTGTAGGTGCAGCCACTGATCGTCGCGCAGCACCGCATGGATTTGTTGACCAGGGTAGGTGCCGCACTCGATCACGAACGGCATCAGTTGCACATGAGGCAAGGCGTTGATGATGGCCTGGGAGGTGTAACCGGTGGCAGTGGCAGCAACGCCGGTGTCACTCTGGCTGTTGGCGCTGGTCATCAGGGTGAACAGCCAGGGCCCGAACAACACCTGGGCCTGGGGCAGTGCCGGGTACGAGGCCTGGGCAATGGTCATCAACATCGGATGGCCATAATCGCCCGCGCCGGTGTGCAGGTCGAAGCACATCGCGACCTCGGCGTGTGCCAGGTGTTCGCCGAGGATCCGGTGCAGGGTCTGGTTCGACCAACTTGAGCTGTTACCGCCGTAGAACAGGCCATCGGGATGGCGATACTGACCGGCCTCGACAATCGACATCACCGCCGACCAGCCCTCGCGGCTGATCCGTTCATTGAGCTGGGCATCGGCGCGCTCACGTTCGGGGCCACGCAGTTGGGTACAGGTGTAGATCGGGTGCAGAGTTTCATAAGCCGCGTTGTCGGGTGGTGTCTTAGTGAAGTCCAGGTAGTTGCGGTTGAGGTCGATGTTGTCCTCGTTGACCCGACGCATCCAGGCCGTGCCCCACGGGTTGATCAAGTGGATCATCAGTACCGCGACGTCGTCGGGCAGGCTGCGCTCCCTGAAGGTTTGCAGCCATTGGCGCTGGCAATCCGAGCCGTAATAACCTTCCACGCCGTGGGTGCCGCTCAAGGCCACCAACACCCGTTTGGCCTGGGGGTTGCCGAGCAGGGCCACATCTGTGCCCAGGGCCTCGGCGAACGGGCCGCGCAATGGGTGCGGGTAATGGCTAAGACGGGCGCCGACGGCCTCGGCGGCGGCGAGGAATTGTTCACGCTGCTGGGTAAAGCTGCGGTGTGATGGAAAACCGTTACTCATGGTTGTCTCCTGTCGAAATGGGGTTACTTCAGGCGGCCGGAGAGGAACTGGGTCAAGCGCTCGCTTTGCGGACTGACCAGCACTTCACCCGGCGGACCTTGCTCTTCAACCCGGCCTTGGTGCAGGAACATCACATGGTTGGAGACGTTGCGCGCAAACCCCATCTCGTGGGTGACCACGACCATGGTGCGACCTTCCTCGGCCAGGGCCTGCATCACTTTCAGCACCTCGCCCACCAGTTCCGGATCCAGCGCGGAAGTGGGTTCGTCGAACAACATCACTTCCGGTTCCATGGCCAAGGCACGGGCAATGGCGACCCTTTGCTGCTGGCCGCCGGACAGGTGGGACGGGTATTTTTTCTCAACGCTCGGGTCCAGACCGACTTTATGCAGGTACTGCCGCGCGCGTGCCTCTGCGTCCTTGCGCTTGACGCCCAGCACATGCACCGGTGCTTCGATGATGTTCTCCAGCACGGTCATGTGCTGCCACAGGTTGAAGTGCTGGAACACCATCGCCAGTTTGGTGCGCACTTTTTGCAGCTGACGCGGGTCGGCCACCCGCAGCGCGCCGTTGAGATCCTGTTTGGTGCGGATTTGCTCGTTGTTTACCGTGATGGTTCCGGCGCACGGCTGTTCCAGGAAGTTGATGCAACGCAGGAAGGTGCTTTTGCCCGAGCCGCTGGAGCCAATGATGCTGATTACGTCGCCAGCTTTGGCCTTGAGCGATACGCCCTTGAGTACTTCGTGGTCGCCGTATTTCTTGTGCAGCTCATCTACGCTTAGCTTATACATGTTCGATGTCTCCAAAAGGACGGTCACTCAATGCGCCTGCGGTTGCAAGAAGGCCAGCCAGCGCACTTCGCAGCGACGAAACAGCCAGACCAGGGTAAACACCATCAGCGCGTACAGCACCGCCGCCAGGCCGAAGGCTTCGAACGAGGAGTAGGTCGCAGAGTTGACGTCGCGAGCGACCTTCAATAGATCGGGCACGGTGGCGGTGAAGGCGAGAGTGGTGGAGTGCAGCATCAGGATCACTTCGTTGCTGTAGTACGGCAGCGAACGGCGCAATGCCGAGGGCAGGATGATTCGCCGGTACAGGGTGAAGGTGGACATGCCATAGGCGCGGCCTGCTTCGATCTCGCCATAGGGCGTGGCGCGGATGGCGCCGGCGAAAATCTCCGTGGTGTAGGCGCACGTGTTGAGGGCAAAGGCCAGCAGGGTGCAGTTCATGCCCTCGCGAAAAAACGCATCGAGGGTCGGTTGGTCGCGCACCACTTGCAAGCTGTAGATCCCGGTGTAGAGGATTAGCAGTTGGATATACAACGGCGTGCCGCGAAACACGTAGGTGTAGAACCATACGGGCATGCGCAGCAGCGGATTGGACGAGACTCGTGCCACGGCCAGCGGCACGGCCAGGGTGCCGCCGATGGCGATGGAAGCGACTAGCAGCCAGAGGGTCATGGCCACGCCTGAGAGTTGGTAGCCGTCAAACCAAAGGTAGGCTTTCCAGTACTCCTGGACGATATCGATCATAGCTGCGCACCTCTGACGCCCACCGAGTAGCGGCGTTCAAGCCACATCAGCACGCCGTTGGAAACGGTGGTCAGGGCCAGGTAGATCAGGCCGCCGACCACGCTGAAGAAAAACAGGTCCATGGAGTTCTTGCCCGCGTCCTGGGTGACTTTGACGATATCGATCAAACCAATGATCGACACCAGCGCCGTGGCCTTGATCAACACCTGCCAGTTGTTGCCGATTCCCGGTAGGGCGAAGCGCATCATTTGTGGAAACAGCACCCGCACAAACACCTGCCGACGATTCATGCCGTAGGCCACGGCAGCTTCCAACTGGCCGGCTGGCACGGACTGAAAAGCGCCGCGGAAGGTCTCGGTGAAATAGGCACCGTAGATGAAACCCAGGGTCAGCACCCCGGCCGCGAAGGGGTTGATGTCAATCTGTTCGGTGTCCAGCCATTCAGTCAGGTTGTTCAGCCAGATCTGCAGGCTGAAGAACAGCAACAACATGATCACCAGGTCCGGCACGCTGCGAATCAGCGTGGTGTAGCCGGCGGCCAGGTGACGCAGCAGCGGTTGTTTCGATAGTTTGGCTGATGCGCCGATCAGGCCCAGCGTGACGGCCAGTACCATGGACATCAGTGCCAGCTGGATGGTCGCCAACGTACCTTCGAGAATGAGCGAACCATAGCCCTGTAAAAGCATGTTCTGTCTCTCCGTTGGCAAGGGCGGCCCGGGGGCCGGCCCTTGCGCGAAATGGATGGGCAAGGCGCCGGATCACCAAGCCGCGAGCGTTCCGGCACCGGTCAAGCGCAGGGCTTTTAGTTGTAGATGTCGAAGGTGAAGTACTTCTTCTGGATGGTGTCGTAGGTGCCGTTCTTGTGCATTTCGGCCAGTGCCCGGTTGATGGCTTCCATCAGCTGCGGCTCGTTCTTGCGCAGGCCGATGGCAATGCCTTCGCCCAGCAGTTCCTGGTTGTACACAGCGTCGCCGGCGAAGGCGAAACCGGTGTTCTTAGGCGTTTGCAAAAAACCCAGTTCGGCCACGGCGGCATCGGTCAGGCTGGCGTCGATACGGCCGCTGACCAGGTCCGGATACAGCAAGTCCTGATTGGGGTAGGTGACCATGATCACCCCTTTAGGCGCCCAGATTTTTTTGACGTACGTCTCTTGGGTAGTGCCTTGGGCTACGCCGACGCGCTTGCCTTTCAGGGATTCTGGCGTAGGCAGCAGACCGCTGTCCTTTTTCGCGATCAAACGGTTGGGGGAGTTATAGAGACGGTCGGAGAAGTCCACGTTTTTTTTGCGCTGGTCGTTGATGGTCATTGCCGACAACACGGCATCGAACTTTTTCGCCCGCAGCGCCGGGATGATGCTGTCGAATGCGTTTTCCACCCACACGCACTTGACCTTCAGCTCGGCGCAAATGGCGTTGCCCAGGTCGATGTCAAAGCCCACCAGTTGACCGTCGGGGTTTTTCGATTCGAACGGAGCGAAGGTCGGATCGACGCCAAAGCGAATGACGCTTAAATCCTTGGCCAGGACGCCGGTGGAAGCCAATGCAAAGACGGTGGCGAGTACAAATTTTTTCATTGTTGTTTTTCCTTTGTCTGACGGATCGAACGCTAACGATGTATTACAGAAAAATCTTTATATGATAGTACCTGTATATACATTTAATGCAAAATGCAGGCCAATTCACGGAAAATGCCTGCAAGGTGCTGTTTTTCGCGGTGCTGATAAGCCCGGGGTGGCTGAGTCGCCGGGCCACTATGGTTTTTTGGTACGCATGGTTACATCAGAGGCTGCACCGTATCGGGTCTTGCGTAACAACATGGGGCGTCTCCTGACCGGGACAGGTAAATACCCGCCAAAGCCAGAATACGAGGCTTTTCATATACAAAAAATGTCGAAAATTGTGGCTTGCTATAGCTCAGCTAAAGTATAAAACCGTCGATTGCTATGGAGATGATGATGAACAGCTTGCCTTCCCTGCGCGCGCTGCAGGTTTTTGAAGCCGTGGGACGTTTCGGCGGCATTGTCGAGGCCGCCAAGCGTCTGGGTATCTCGGCCGGTGCCGTCAGCCAACAAATGAAACTGCTGGAAGACACCCTGGGCTTGAGCCTGACCTTGAAGGTCGGCAAGCGTATTCGCCTGACCGCCGCCGGCCAGCGTTATCACGATAGCTGCGCAGCGGCATTCGAGAGCCTGCGCATCGCCCAGGTCGAGGTCGAGCGGTCGAAAAACGCCAGCAACCTGCGCATCAGCGCTTTGCCGTCATTGCTGTCGGATTGGTTGGCACCGCACATCTATGCCTGGCAGGACGAGCACCCGGAACTCAATTTGTTTCTCGATGGCAGTCACGCCGAACCTTCGCCAGAGGGCTACGACATCGATTTTCGCTTCACCTACGGCGACTACGTGGCCACGGAAAACGCCATCGAACTGTTTCGCGATTGCGTGGTGCCGGTGTGCAGCCCTTGGTTGTTGCGGCCTGATGTGCTGCTCAACAAACCGGCAGACCTGCTGGCATATCCGCTGCTGTCCATCGACTGGCTACCGAAGTTTGCCTCGCCGCCTTCGTGGCGTGACTGGTTCAAGGCCCAACAGGTGGACTGCGAAAGCATTCGCGATGGCTACCGCGTGTATTCCTTGTCTGCCATGGCAATCCAGGCCGCATTGGCGGGGCAGGGTGTGGTACTGGCGCAATACTCAATGGTGGCTGATGCGTTGTCAGATGGGCGTTTGATCAGGCCGTTTGCCCGGGCCTTGCCCTTGCCGTCGGCGTATTTTTTGGTGGGTGCCAAGGGCGCGTTCGACAAGGCCCACTGCCGCGACTTCCACCGTTGGATTGTGGCGCGCGGGCGTGAGCAAATGGTGATCAATCAGCGGTTGCTGGCGTAGCCGTCACTAGGCTGCGCTTGAGCTCAGGTTTTCGTCGGACAGTTCGCTGTTGGAGCGCCGGCACAGGTAGTACTGGCGGCCGTCATCCACGTGCAGGTCGAACAGCTTTACCAGTTCGCCGCTGGCGACATCGGCGCCACCAACGGCTCGCGCAGCAGCGAGCAACCCAGGCCGGTCAGCGCCAGTTGCCCGTCTTCGAGCAGCAAGCCATTGAGCGCACTGGCGTGCTTGACCTCGGCGACTTGAAACCATTCGGCCCAGGTGCCGCGTTCTTCGTCGTGCAGCAACGGCAGTTGGCTCAAGGCCTGGGGCGAGTCGATGGGGGCGTGGCGCTGAAGGAATTCGCGGCTGCAATAGGGCGAGACGGCACCCGAGATCAGCGGCTCGCTGTGATTGCCCGGCCAGTGGCTGGTTCGCTGGAATAGCTGCGGTGGTTTGCGTAGGTGACGTTGATGTCCAGTTCCGGGTTTTGCGCCAGGAACTCGACCAGCCTCGGAATGAACAGGTTGATGCCAAACAGCGGAATCAAGCTGATGGTCACCTGGCGCATGACGGACTTCTCGCGCACATGCTCGGTGGCGCTGTGCAATACCGCGAAAGCCGAGCGGATGGCACGGTAATAGGGGGCATGCCGAGATAAGGCAAAGTTCACTAATTTGGTATGCCGCCGCTTGGGCTGTTGGGCCGCATGCGTTTTTCGCGTTCCAAAGCTCGCTCGGTTTTTGGCCCATCCACAACCGTTTTCGGGGCGTGCGCTTTCTGCAGGCGCTGGGCGTCCCGCTCTTTTTGCAGCGCCAGTGCCGTGGTTTTGTCGTAGCGCTTGGCAATAGAACCCGGCAAACCGGCGATAGCATCGGTGTAGATCCTCGCTTCCAACCGCGCCCGACTGATGGCCACGTAGAACAGATTTAGCGAAGTGGTACGGCTCTTGGTGTTCACGGAGATCATCACGCGATCATTGGTTAGGCCCTGCGCACTGTGAACAGTCGCGGAATAAGCGTGTTCCAGGTGCAGCGGTTTGTTCGATGGCAGCTTCACCACGCGCTCCGGCTTTCCGTCGCGCTCTCTGGTCGAAGCCAGCTCGATCATGCCGTTGGCTGTGCTGATAACTCGCATCCGGTCGCCGTTGGTGAGGTCGAGTGATGGCGTGTTGCGGGTGATGCGTACCAGGTCGCCAATGGACAGCTCCGGGCGCTCTGCCTTGTAGACGCTGAGCTTTGTAACCTGTCGCGAGTTGATCTGACGGCTCTGGCCATCGGCACCGGTCACGACAAGGATGTTTCCCGGTAACGCCTGTTTGACGGTGTAGTTCTCGCCACGAACCAAGCCCGCTTTTTTGTAGTCTTTCTCCGGCTGAATGACCATTCCTTGCTGGTAGGTCGGTGCGTAGCGCCGCTCTGCCTGAGTCATATCAACGCGGTTCAACGTGTCGAACTTCGCCCCCCGGCCCTCAAGGCCCAATGCCTTGCGCGCCAAAGTGTTGATCTCTTTGCGGTCTTTGTTTGTACCGGCAACGATCAATACCTCTCTACGCTCCTGGTCAGTCAGTTGCATGTAGTCGTTGACGATCGCTTGATGTCGATCGATAGGGTTGCGCAGTTCCTCAATGTGCTTGATGTGCTGCAGCGACTTGGGAGTATTGCCATCGGCGGCGTGCTCGACGGCTAATTTCAACTCGGGGTCTTTCTGCCGCTGGATCTCCTTGATCCGGGCGGTTTGCATGCCGTTCTGCTGGAGCTGGGCGAATGGTTTTCCCGCCTCGATGGCCTCGGTCTGTTTGGTATCGCCCAGCTGAACAAGGCGGGCCCCGGACTTTTCCACCAGCCGCATGAGCTGTTCCATCTGGCGAGCGCCGACGACACCGGCCTCGTCGAGAACAATGATAGTCCTTTCGTCCAGGGTCTTGTCTTTGGTGTTGAAAAAGCTGGCCAGGGTATGAGCGTCCATCCCCTCGTTTTTGAGTGCGGCAACTTGGTTCCCATACGGCGCCAATGCGAGGATTCGATAGCCGAGTTGATCCTCTGTCTTGCCGTAACTCATTGCCTCGTTGACGGATGTGAGCAGTTGCACGGCCCGCTCAACGGAGTAGGTTTTGCCCGTACCAGCATCACCCTGAATGCCGACAAACCGATTCTCCGTGCTGACGATGGTCTCGACGGCTTGCCGTTGGCCAGCGGTGAGGGTTGATCCTTCAAGTGCTTTAGCGACCTGCTCCTGGGACATGAGCGGCGTCACCTGGCCCCGGCCAGTGCGCTCAATGGCAAGGATGGCTTTCTCGCGCTTCAAGCCTTTCTGTGTGGTGTAGCGCTTCTCGGTTGGCACCAATGAACCGCGCTCGATGGCGGTGGCCACGTACTGTTTTGCCTGCTTGTCCGTCCAGCCTTTCAACTCCTGCAGGTGAGCTTGCCAACCTGCAGGCGACAACACGGGCGCGTTTTCCGTGGGCTGTGCCATTGAGTAGGCCGGTGCTGACTCTATGAGCGTACCTTGTTGTACCAGCCGGGCTATTTCGGCCCGTACCTGGTCAGGCCCGGCCAACCCTACCGAACGCTGGAGCGCCACGGTCAACAGGTCCAACTGGGTAACAACCTGTTCACGCTCGGTCAGGTGATTGATTGCGTATTGCACAACGGCTTGGGCCGGTGTCAGCCCTGCGGGTAGATTGGGATCAGATGGAACGCGGCCAGCGCCTGACGCTGGGCCTGATTCACCATACTCGCGGCCATCCAATCGGCTTTGTGGGCCGTAGTCGATCCCTAACTCGCGGCTTTTCGTCACCCAATACTGTTTCACCAGATCGTGGTCGCGCTCGTCTTTGTGCGGCCTGGTGGCCATTGAGATAACTTGTTTTTCCAGAGTGGTCGCGTCGGCCCGGGTTTTCCCGTCCTTGGCCAACGCTTCTTCAATGACTTTGCTGCGGCTGGAGAATGCTTCGATCTGTTCCCGTGAAATGTGATTCAGCTCGAAGTTGCCTTTGCCATCGAGTACGCGGATCTCGTAGCCCAGCTCGCGCAGCTCCAAGGCCAGTTGGCCCTTGTACATGGCGTCAACTTCATGCTGAACCTTGAAAATATCGTCGTTGAACAAGGCACGCCATTTACCATCGGCGCGCTGCGTCATGTTCATGATCACCGCATGGGTGTGCAGTTGGGGATCCTTGCCGCGACTCATTTCGTGGCGAAACTTGCCAATGACCATGTTCCCCGTGCGTTCGCGCAGGAACTTGCCCTGTACCTTGCGCCGTGCCTGGGCGAGCTTTTCGACGTGGTGCATGGCCTTGGCCACCGCCCGGTCGTGAGCCAGGGTGACATTTTTGTCGCCGGCGACGAGTGCTTGCATCGACACCGATTTCGGCGCCGAGAATGTCATGTCCAAGCCCATGCGCCGCTTGTTGGTTTCGGCATTGAACGTGGTGTGGATCCGCTCGCCGTTCGGCAACTTGCCATCAAGCAGTTTGGCCAGTTGCAGCTGATCGACGGGGCCGACCAGGCCGAGCCGTTCGGCACCTTCGCCTTGCCACTCGCCGGGTGTTTCCTTGGCGTAGTAGTCGTCTGCAGCAGAGAAATAACGTGCTGCAGCGTACTGGTTGTTTCCTCGAATCGGCGTGACGTTGAGCATGCAACCTCCGTTACGCAGCCTGACCGGCAACGACTATTCCCTGCGCTCTCTCTTTGTGATTCACATAGGGCAGCTTGATTTTGGTGATAGGGAAGTCCTCACCGAATTTCAGATAAGCCTCAAGGTCTTTCAAATTTGAGATTTCGGAGTCCATGACCACGGGCTCTTTCTTGATCTCTGGCGAGCGGTTGCTGCGGCCGTTGCTGAAAGAGACACGCATACGCCTGACTTCCTGCTGGCCAAGGATCTCGCTGGCCTTGTCCGAGGTTTGTGCGTTGGATGCGGCAAGAATCACGTAATTACGGAAGCAAGACAGCACCGTTTCTGCATCGTGTTGGCCATAGCTGGTGATCAACTGCGACCAGTCCTGCAGACTGGCAACCATACGAAGGCCGTGTTTCCGGCCTTTGGTGGCTGCTGGCACGAACGATTCGAGTTTGCCCAGCGACTGCAGCTCGTCCAGGAACATCCAGAGACGTTTCCCGGTCATGGGCTCATAGCTGAGGATGGTCGCGCAGATCGTATCAATCCACATGGCCACCAATGGCTGCATGGTCGAGCGCATGTCCTCCCGCCAGGTGATAAACAGATTGCCCGCATTCGGGTCTGTCACCCACTTATGGATCGAGAAACTACCCTTGGTCATGAAGCGCAGCGGGCGAATGTACTTGTTCATCATGAACTGAATACTGGCAATCGCCTTTTCAGCGTTGTCGCGGAAATAGCCCTCGGAGTCGGTGTTGGCCAAGAACGCCCGAATGGTGTCCCCATCCTCCCGAACCAGCAGGTTTACCAGCGTGTCCTGGTTCGGGTTGTTGGTTTCCTTGAGCTTACGCATGGTGTCGGCCAGTACGTCACGGGCATACGCGCACCACTGTTCATCACCTGGATCCACCTGCGGCGGGATGATGGATTTCGCCATACGGTCGAAGTCGTGAACACCCTTGATCTCGTTGAACACCGTCCAACCTGCTGACCGAGCATCGAAGGGGTTGAGAATCACATCGCCTTTGAAACTGAACTTTGAGTAAAAGGTGCCGTTGGGATCGACAACGGCCATCTTGTCGTTACGCTTCAACGCCGAGACCATCATGCTTTCCATGGTGACGGACTTACCGGCACCGATGGACGCGCAAATCATGGTGTTTCGATCTTCAAGGTGCAGTGGCATCGGCACTTTGCCGACCATGATCGGTTCGATGTTTTCCAGCCCACTTTTGCGGCGTTCACGGTTGGTTTGGGCGTTACGTCTACGGACTTTGCTGTCCACGTAGTGCCAATTTCGCATGCGAGAACCGCGCAAATGCTCAATGAACCGTTCGCCACGGAACCCATCGTCGCAATACTCATTGAGGTAGTAGACCAGGGCACCGGCCACCACGGAGGTGGCCACCGTGCATCCGGCCATGATTGGGTTCTGCAGTGTCTGGTGCAATGTCTCGCGGAAGGCGCCGGGGAATGGTGTAAACGGCATCTGCGCCAGGTAGGCGCCGCCGACCCAACCGGCGATTGGCAGAGCAATCCCCGCCGTCAATATTGCGCTATCGACTTCTTGTTTGTGCACTAGTCCTCTCCTGATAGACGTTCAATGTCCTTAGCCAACTCGGGCAACAGAGCGGCTAATGCTTCCTCGTTGCTCCCCAATGCGGACAGTTCGGCACGCAGCTCGCTGAGCTTTCCTTGCGTGCTGTTCTGTCGTAGCAGGTAGACCACGATGGCCAGAATGGTTCGGTTAGTGGCCTGCGCCTGGTCGAGTGATTCGAGCAAACTCATGATTCGTTGTTGGTCTGCCCACTGGTCGATTCCGCCCTGGTGGCTGTCCACTTTGGACGGCTCAAGCAGACGATCACGCATGTAGGTGGACAGGTGTTTGTAGCCTGCCAAAGCAGCCGATTCCTCGACCCTGGCCAGCTGCTCATCGTTCAAACGTATCGGTACGGTCTTCCCCACATTGCCCCCTCATGGCGGTCAAAATCCCCCCTTGAAATGGAGGGGTCCAGGTCTTCGAGTTCATGTATAACAAATGTAATACACAGAACACTATTAAAATATGGTCCATATTGTATATTTGTAATACATCTGTATCACATGTGCATTCAGGCAAAACCCACTGGAAGCACTGTATATGCTGGGCTGACCTCCCGCTAGGGAGGTGCGTGATGTGTATTAAGATTTTGATCCTGTTAAGGATCAAAAATTATGCTCTTGTTAAGGGCGTATCCATCATTTAGGTCGAAGACCGTAGAAGAGGGTACAGGTAGGGTGCAAGGTGGGTGCTGTAAGGCTGCACAATGGATGCAGGAAGGGTTTAGCTTGACTATGTGTAGGGGGTAAGTAGGATGCACAAAGAGAGCAATAAGGTGCATATAGGGTGCAATATGGCAAAGCTAGACCTAGCGACTGCATTGCAGGCAGTTGAACCGGAAACCAAGGCGGCACAAATACGCCAGGTGATGCCGATTATCGAGCAGCAATTGAAGGCGGGAGTTAGACGCCAAGCGATCCTGAATGTGCTCAAGGAGCAGGGGATCGAGATCAGCATGGAGACGCTGAAAAGTTACCTGTATCGGTATCGCAAGTCGGTCAAGGCCGGAACGGTCGAAGCACCGGCAAATGTGCCAAATTCGCAGTCAGCTGCGGTAGTGCCAGAGGCAACCGCCGAAAAGCTGGAAATTGTATCGTGCGATACAAAGACGGAAAGTCAGGATCTACCGGCGCCAATAATGGCGCCGAACGAATTGAGCAAGATCATGAACCCTGGGGATGATGTGAACGCCTCAGAACTGGCTCGCTACGAGAGTGCGAGCCCAAGCAGAAGGAGACGCACATGAGTAAAATCGCCGTAGTGAATTTCAGCGGCAACACCGGCAAGACGACTGTATCTGATCAGTTGTTGTCGCCCCGGATGGACGCGCCGCGCTTCGCCATCGAGACAATCAACGCGGGGGCTTCTGACACTGCCGCCGAGATCGAGCGTATGAAGGGGCGTCAGTTCGGCGAGCTGCAAGAATGGCTGATGGTCGAGAGCAAAGCTGTGGTCGACGTGGGAGCCTCGAACGTCGAAGACTTCTTCAAGTACATGGGGCAGTTCGCTGGCTCGCAGGAAGAGTTCGATTACTTCCTGGTGCCCACGGTCAGCGAGAAGAAGCAGCAGGCCGACACGATCAACACGATCAAGACGCTATCGGCGCTTGGCGTACCAGCCAAGCGAATCCTGGTCGTGTTCAACAAGGTGCAGATTGACGATGCAGACGACCTGCCGCAAACCTTCTCGGCGGTGTTCGGCTTTCACAAGCTGGAGAAGAAATTCACCCTCAACCCTGACGCGGTGATCTATTCCAACGAGGTGTTCGAGCGGCTGCGTGCGTTCAAGAAAAACATTTCCGAGGTCGTGAAAGACACCACGCCGTACCGTGAGCAGTTGAAAGACGCGAAGACCGAAGAAGACAAGGAGCACGCCATACGGATGATATCGGTTCAGCGCCTGGCTAAGTCGGCCTGGAAGAACCTCGATGACGTGTACGCGGCGCTGTTCGGGAAAGGGAAGTAACGGCGATGGGCAAGGATCCGACAACCGCCCGCGAAGCGTTGGCGGTTCAGATGATGGAAGACATTGACGCCCTGGTGCGCCGTCTCGAAGAAGTGGACGGCGAACTGGGGGCGAAACTGGACCAGGCGATCAAGGACGGCGCGGCCAAGGCGTTGCTGCAGACGCGGTTGAACTTCGAGTCAATGATGGAAACCCAGCAGGTGGCGTTGCTGCAGGCTGGCCGTGAGGCCGCCGCCAGGATCGGTAACGAGCTGAACCGCAGTTCGGCGCCGCTGATCCTAGCAGCCGGAGGGCTGCGCCGTTGGTTCTTGGCGTTCACGCTTACGGCGTTGGTATCAGCGATTGTCGCCGGTGCCGTGGGTGCTTTCATCGGGTATCGACTGGCAACAATGTAAGGGGGGCGCCCCCTTTTATTGGGGTTTATCCTGTATCGTACGATACAGGATAAACTTTCCGTATTGCCACAACCCTCCCCCCGTAGGCGATCAGGCCAGGGGGGATTTCTCGCGTGCGAGAAAAGGAGGACACATGACCGCAACTGCCAGTCAGGAACTGTACGAAGAAATCGAAGGCGCCTATGCGTACTTCAACGAGGTGCTGTTTGATGGCCAACTCCCTGGCTGTCTGTTCACGTTGCAGCGCAAAAGCAACACGTTCGGGTACTACTCTGAGTCGCGCTTTCTTCGCCGGAACGGCGAAGGAAAGAGCGATGAGATTGCGCTGAACCCTGCATATTTCGCGCACCGTCGCGTAGAGCAGACCCTATCCACACTGGCACATGAGCAAGTCCACCAGTGGCAGGCCCATTTCGGCAAGCGCTCCCGATCCGGGTATCACAACGCGGAATGGGCGAACAAAATGCAGTCCATCGGGCTGATGCCGTCCGACACCGGCGAGCCTGGCGGGAAACGTCATGGCCAGCAGATGACGCACTACATCATCGAGGGCGGGCCGTTCGATCTTTCCAGCAAGGAACTGATCGAACAGGGCCGCATGTTGTCCTGGATCGACGTGGTAACCAAACGGGTTCCTATGTCGGCAGTGCTGCTCTACGGGCCTGGCGGCGAGCCGGTGCCAGGTACGCCGGAAGATCCGACGATAGATATATCGGCGCTGACCTCGGCGGGTTTGCTGCAGCCAGATCCTGGCAAGGAAGACCCGAAGAACAAGCGCAAGTACACCTGTCCGAGTTGCCACCTGAATCTATGGGGCAAACCGGGGCTTAGCGGTCGGATTCAATGTATTGAGTGCGCAGTCCCGTTTGTGGACTCGAAAGAGCTGGTCGAAGTCCCGCCAGAGGTGGCGGCTGAGAGCGGCGAATAGGCCCGCGCAGATCGCGGGCGAAGCCCGAACCATTCCAACTTGCGGATCCAAGGGGGGCACCCCTTTGGTCGCCGAAGGCATTCCGATGCAATGGCCAGCGCATGAAAAATCGCCCAGCGAGCGGGGCCCGTCAGAGGCCAGAGCGAGCGATGCAGTTATCCACGGGCCGGGAGGTTTCTTGCCCGGGCGGTGGATAACTGCAGGGTGATTTCCTGAGTCGTGCGCAGATCCAGGACGCGGGCTGTTGCATCGCCCGGGCTATCGGCTTTTTCCCTGTATCGATATAAAGAGTGGGGGACGTTGACCTGGTGCAAGCGGAGCGCGCAGCCCGGGACGGGCGAAGGCGTGAGGATCGAAGCCCGAAGGGCCAAGACCCGGCGCGCTTTTGGCCGGGGCTTGGTTTACGAGAGCCGTTTCGGCGAGGCCGAACACGCACAGCGGCGGGGTCACACCGGCTCGCGTTGCGGGTAACGCACCCTATGTTCAATCGGGGGTACAGAGAAGGGGTGCATAGAGAAAACGGAAAAAATCGTACGATAGGCCCTGTGACCCGCAAAGTTCGGGCATGTCTCTGTCAGAGTGTTTGCACTTGCTCGGTTTGCCTTTCATTTCTTGACTACAATCGTGGGAGCTGAAGGATCAGATCCCCTCAACAAAAGCCCCGTCAAGATGCCGGGGCTTTTGTTTTCAGTCCACACCGTTGAGCAGAGAACGACTAGATCATGGTGAGCTGATGCCGGTAGGTGTTGTCATAGAGGTTTGATAGTGCTCCATGTTCAGTCTTTCGCATTCAGCATCTGCTTCTATCTGTGTCGGGTAGGTGAACTGCAATCGCTGCTTATCTTGATTGTCATAAATATCAAACCCGCCAGGAACTGTAGTGGAGTGAAAGCGAGTTCCATTACGAATCGATCCTGTTTCGATGGGGATCGCAGGAACAACAACAAATCTCTGAATCATCGTCGCGTCCTTGTGTTGAGTGAATCTTAACTAATAGCGGCAGCCCGCCACTTCTTCAAGTTTTGATAAACCCAATGACAACCAAGCAGCCTGAAGCCGTGGCCTGTCAGGTTGAAGTCATAGAGGTTTGTAGGGAAACGTCAGGAAAAGCCGAAATAGCCCCTATCTTGACGTACTTCGGTCGTCCGGTCTGACGCCAGGTTGAGGCATACCCCATTCGGACACCGACTACACAACCTAAGGGCTTGCAGGCTGTCAGCAGGGCTTATCGTACGATTTTTTCCGTTTTCTCTATGCCCCCCTGATTGATCACGAAAAATCACGCTGCTATCTGCTGGCAAGGTTCAAGCTGCAAAACGGCGATCAACGCTACCTTCTAGAAATAGATACCTCAGACAACCGGAAGACCATGTCAACGCGGATCATGGGCTTCAAAGCAGGTGTTGAGGCAGGAAAATGCATAGACAGGATCTTGAGGGAGACAGTGAAAGGCTCGTTGCGTTGGCCAGGCACCATGGCGAAGTACTGTGAGCCTTTGCACTCTGTGCATCACCCGAAAGAAAGCTCACCTGGGGCCAACCATGCCCGGGTGTTCGACTGGAAGCAGCGGATACGCGCGGCCCTAGGCTGATTGCAGAATACACCGCAGTTCGGCTGCGATACATCTTGTCGCGCACTGCGTGCAGCCTCCCCGAAACTGCCCGGAGCCGTGCCAAGGCGATATAGGCCCCTTGGGAGTCGGCAAGACGCATCTGGCCATCGCACTGCGCTATCGGGCGGCGCAGTGCGGCATCAAGACCCGCTTCATCACTGCGGCCGACCTTGGTGCTGCAACTGGGCGCGGACCAGCGTAACCGTCCGGGCATCCCGGCTGGCTTGACCCCGCCAAGCTAAGAGATGGTGGCAGTTCGTGGATGCCGTTTCCCGGGTGCACGCGATCCGAGACCACGCGATCAAGCAGGAAAACGAGCACCTGGGCTTGCCTGACTGACCGCAGGCCGGCGACGACAAGGTGGAAAAGTTCGGCGTGTGGCTCTGGCGGCAACGATCCCGCGAAGGGCGGACGGTGCTTGAGCTGTTGAACGTAAGCGTGCGGGCAAACCGTCTTGCGCGACTATGCCGGATGCCACCTATGCGGCAGCAGCTCTGCAATCTCACTCGCCCGCTGCGTCGGCAACCGTGTCAGCACATCCTTGAGATAGGCATACGGATCGTGCCCATTATTACGGGCCGACTGGATCAAACTCATGATCGCAGCAGCGCACTTGAGCATGCGATCCCGCGCCGAGCATTTGAGAAGGCAACGGGATGAACGCTGGCTGGATAGCCGTGGTTTTCTGGGTATGCAGCCGAATCCATTTGTGGACGAGGTTGGCATTGAGGCTGTAGCCCAAGGCGATGTTTGCGATGGAGGCACCGGGTTCAGAACACTCCTGAATGACCTGGGCCTTGAAAGATTTGCTGTAGGTACGGCGCTGAGGGGGCATGGAAAATCCGCTTGATGGGCCATGGCCTTCGGCGGCGGTGTCGGGAAGGTGTGTTGGCCGGACGGATACTGTTGAACTACGCTGTCTGGGGCAACGGAAGTGTTTCGGCCCGACTCTGGAACGCGATCCGCAGCGACGACTGGGCAATTCCGCACGTTGGCCTGAGCAGTTGACCTGCATCAATGGGGCGGGAGATCGCTGTACATTGACTCTTGAAGTTTGTCCTGGTAAGCGCAATATCTTGCAAAGTCTTGCAAGGATTTCCTTGGCCGGAACCGCAAAGCGACGCGATTGGAGAGGGTGAGATGAAAGCGCACCTACAGGTGATTTTCACGCTCGATGAATTGGCTGCGTACTTGAAAGTCGGCAAGCGGACGCTTTATCGGCTCGCCGCGCACGGGGAAATTCCGGCTTTCAAGGTGGGCGGGACGTGGCGGTTTCGTCAAAGTGAAATCGATCAGTGGATCAATGATCAGACCCGAGCCGGAGCAAAGAAGGAGGTGATGCGCAAGCGTGAACAGCAGAAGTCATCCGAGCAGCCCGTGTCGCCTGGGCGCACTGCCCGTCGCAGCAGGCAAAGGGCTTGAGTAACTCGTTTTTCAATTTTTCTGGAGGTATGACATGGACATCGATTTCAAGAAGTTGGCTCCCTGGAACTGGTTCAAGAACGAGCAGCAAGAGCAGCAGACCGCCTCTTCCCTGCCGGTGCAGCGCAATGACCTGCCAGCGGCGAGCGGGCCAGTCAGCCCGATCCTGCAACTGCATCGCGAGATCGACCGGCTGTTCGATGACGCGTTCCGGGGCTTCGGTTTTCCGGCGCTGGCCATGCCGCGGCTGCCATCCGATTGGTCGGGCATGCTGAAGCCGGCCCTGGACATCCAGGAAACCGACAAGCAGTACAAGATTGCCCTGGAAGTGCCCGGTGTCGAGGAAAAGGACATCCAGATCACCCTCGACAACGACGTGCTGGTGGTGCGTGGCGAGAAGCGCCAGGAACAGGAGAAGAAGGAAGGTGGCTTCCACCGTGTGGAGCGCACCTACGGCAGCTTTCACCGCGCCTTGAACCTGCCTGACGACGCCGATCAGGATTCGATCAAGGCATCGTTCAAGAACGGGGTGCTCACGGTCACGATCGACAAGCGCGAGGTCAGCGCGCCGAAGCAGGGACGTTCGATCCCGATCAACAGCTGACGTCGCCGGCTCGTTCGTCACAAGAAAAACCCGGTACGAGACGAGGTGTCGCGGCTCGCGATGCCTCGTCGCCTCAACCTTGTCAACCTTCTCAGGAGCATCAGCATGACCAGAAAACAATGCCAGGTCTGCGGCCAACCCGCCACCGTGCGGGTGGAAGCCAATCTCGACGGGCGTCACAGCACCATGCTGTTGTGCGACGACCATTACCGCCAACTGGTGCGCCAGCAAAAGCGCACCGTCTCGCCGCTGGAAGCCTTGTTCGGCTCGCGCAGCGGCCTGTTCGAGGACTTCCTCGGCAGTGACTTCTTCCGCATCGGCGACGACGCGACGCCCTTTGCCGCCGATACCGATGACGTGGTCGATGCCGTGTTTGGCGAACCCGCCGCCGCAGGTTCGGGTGCACCGCGCCGGCGCGGCAGTGGGCTGGCCAGCCGCATCAGCGAACAGTCGGAAGCCCTGCTGCAAGAGGCCGCCAAACACGCTGCCGAATTTGGCCGCTCCGAGGTGGATACCGAACATCTGCTGCTGGCGCTGGCCGACAGCGACGTGGTCAAGACCATCCTGGGTCAGTTCAAAATCAAGGTCGATGACCTCAAGCGGCAGATCGAGTCCGAGGCCAAGCGCGGGGACAAGCCGTTCGAGGGCGAGATCGGCGTGTCGCCGCGCGTGAAGGATGCGCTCAGCCGCGCCTTCGTGGCCTCCAATGAACTCGGCCATTCCTATGTCGGTCCGGAGCATTTCCTGATCGGTCTGACCGAGGAAGGCGAAGGGCTGGCCGCCAACCTGCTACGCCGCTACGGCCTGACGCCGCAGGCGCTGCGCCAACAGGTCAGCAAGGTGGTCGGCAAAGGCGCCGAGGATGGCCGCGCCGAGACGCCGACCAACACGCCAGAACTCGACAAGTATTCGCGCGACCTCACCAAGATGGCGCGCGAGGGCAAGCTCGATCCGGTCATCGGCCGTGCGCAGGAGATCGAGACCACCATCGAGGTGCTGGCCCGGCGCAAGAAAAACAACCCGGTGTTGATCGGTGAGCCCGGCGTCGGCAAGACCGCCATTGTCGAAGGACTGGCGCAGCGGATGGTCGCCGGCGAAGTGCCCGAGACGCTGCGCGACAAGCGTCTGGTGGAACTCAACATCAACGCCATGGTGGCCGGCGCCAAGTATCGCGGCGAGTTCGAGGAGCGCGTGCAGAAGGTGCTCAAGGAAGTGACCGAGCACCAGGGCGAGATGATTCTCTTCATCGATGAAGTGCACACCATCGTCGGTGCCGGCCAGGGTGGCGGCGAAGGCGGGCTGGACGTGGCCAACGTGTTCAAGCCGATGATGGCGCGCGGCGAGCTGAACCTGATCGGCGCCACCACGCTCAACGAGTATCAGAAGTACATCGAGAAGGACGCCGCGCTGGAGCGTCGTTTCCAGCCGGTGATGGTGCCCGAGCCGACGGTAGCGCAGACCATGATGATCCTGCGCGGCCTGCGCGACACCTTCGAGGCGCACCACAAGGTCAGCATCACCGAGGATGCGATCATCGCCGCCGCCGAGTTGTCGGACCGCTACATCACCGCGCGCTTTTTGCCTGACAAGGCCATCGACCTGCTTGACCAGGCGGCCGCACGCGTGAAGCTGTCGGCCACGGCTCGCCCAGTGGCCGTACAAGAGCTGGAGTCCGAACTGCACCAGTTGCGGCGTGAGCAGGACTACATGGCCTCGCGCAAGCAGTACGACAAGGCCGCCGAGCTGGGCAAGCGTATCGAGGCAAAAGAGGCCGAACTCAAGAAGCTCATCGAAGATTGGGAGCGCGAGCGCGCCTCGGGCAGCGCCGAAGTCAAGGCCGAGCATGTCGCGCAGATCGTCTCGCGCCTGACCGGCATTCCGGTCAACGAGCTGACGGTGGAAGAACGCGAGAAGCTGTTGCATCTGGAACAGCGGCTGCACGAGCGCCTGGTGGGCCAGGACGAAGCGGTGCGCGCGGTGGCCGATGCCGTGCGGTTGTCGCGCGCGGGGCTGCGCGAAGGCGGCAAGCCGGTGGCGACTTTTCTGTTCCTCGGGCCGACCGGCGTGGGCAAGACCGAGCTCGCCAAGGCGCTGGCCGAGTCCATCTATGGCGATGAAGGTGCGCTGCTGCGCATCGACATGTCCGAGTACGGGGAACGCCATACCGTGGCACGCCTGGTGGGCGCGCCTCCGGGTTATGTGGGCTATGACGAGGGCGGCCAGCTCACCGAGAAGGTGCGTCGCAAGCCCTACAGCGTGTTGCTGCTGGACGAGATCGAGAAGGCTCACCCCGACGTCTACAACATCCTGCTGCAGGTGTTCGACGACGGGCGGCTCACCGACGGCAAGGGCCGGGTGGTGGATTTCACCAATACCATCATCATCGCCACCTCGAACTTGGGCTCGGACATCATCCAGCGTCGGCTGAAGGCCCGTAGCGCCGCCGGCGAGGAATACGAGAAGACCAAGTCCGAGGTGATGGACGTGCTGCGCGGACACTTCCGCCCCGAGTTCATCAACCGCATCGACGAGATCATCGTCTTCCATGCGCTGGGCAAGGAGGAGATCCGCCATATCGTCGGCCTGCAGCTCGATCGTGTGGCCCGCAACGCCGCCAGCCAGGGCGTGACGCTGACCTTCGATCAGACCTTGATCGACCACTTCGCGGAGGAAGGCTACAAGCCCGAGTTCGGTGCGCGTGAACTCAAGCGCCTGATCCGCAGCGAGCTGGAAACCGCGCTGGCACGCGAGATGCTCGGCGGCGGAATCGGCAAGGGCGATCACGCCAGCGCACGCTGGGACGACAAGGCCGAACGGGTGGTCTTCGAGCGCCAGGAGCCACCCGCAAAGCCGGCCGAGCCTGAGAAGCCCGATGTCGCGAACGTGGCCGAGACGCCGCCGAGCGACGCGAGCAAGCCTGCGCGCAAGAAAAAGTCAGCGGGCGGCGAATCTTGAGTCATGGGGAGGCTGTCGTGATCCTTCAATTGACCCAAGGACTTGTTCTTGATGGAAACGAAAAGTAGCAGGCGCTATTCAGAGTGCGCCGGCGGCTCTGTTCGGTGCGTCATCCAATTCGCCGGCATTGTTCAAGGAGAACCGATATGTCTGCATTGACTCCGTGGGACCCCTTCCGGGAACTGGATGAATTGCAAAACCGCCTGGCGACGATGTTGGGACGGCCCCCCCAGCGACAGGGCGCCCGTACCGGCAACGAAGCCATGACCACGGCGGACTGGGCACCAATGGTGGACATCAGCGAGGATGAGAACGCATTCCTCCTCAAACTGGATCTGCCGGAGGTCCCCAAGGATGCCGTGCGCGTCAGCGCGGAAAACGGCGTACTCACCATCAGCGGCGAGCGCAAACTGGAAAAAGAGGAGCAGGGCAAGAAATTCCACCGCATCGAACGTGCGTATGGCCGCTTTGTGCGCAGCTTTGTCTTACCTGACAACGTTGATCCGACCAAGGTGACGGCTTCGATGAAAGACGGCGTGCTGGAAGTGCGGCTTGTCAAGGCCGAGCAAGCCAAGCCGAAGCAGATTGAAATTTCAGTCAATTAACTTCAATTGGAGTCCAACATCATGAATATCAAACAGCCCCAATACATCCGTTCCGCACTTGCCCTGGCGGTCTGCATCGGACTGAGTGGACCGGTTTTGGCCCAATCGGCGGCAAGTCCAAGCGCTGCAGCGCCCTCTGTCGCACCCAAGGCGGCGCAGCCACAAGTAGACGACAAGGCCGCCCAGGAAGCCGAAAAAAAGCGTTCCGAGCTCACTCAGGACGCCATCACGGCGCTCACCAAGACCCAGGAGGCTTTGACCCTCCTTGATGCAAATAAGACCAAGGAGGCGCTCGCTGCGCTGGAACTGGCCACCGGAAAGCTGGAACTGGTATTGGCACGCGACGCCAAACTTGCTTTGGCGCCGGTCGATGTACGCGTCATCACCCATGATATCCACGCCAACGTGGAATCGGTAAAGAAAGCGGTCAAGTTGTCTCGGGAGTTGTTGGGTGATGGCGAGGTGCAAAAGGCCCGGCCCATCGTTGCCAATCTGGCCAGCGAAATCGTGATCGAAACCGACAACCTGCCCATGGCAACGTACCCGGCAGCGATCAAGTCGGCTGCACGGCTCGTCGACAGCGGCAAGATCGACGAAGCCAAAGCAGAGCTCGCCCGAGCACTGAACACGCTGGTGGTCATCCAAGTTGTACTCCCTCTGCCCGTGCTACGGGCCGAGGCCGCGATAGCAAAAGCTGAAAAGCTGGCCGAGACTGACAAGCGCGATGCCAAGCAGAACGAGGAGCTCAGCACCTTGCTGTCGTCCGTGCGCACGGAGATCGAGCTGGCGCAAATCCTGGGTTATGGCAAGAAGGAGGACTTCAAACCCATCTTCGATCAGGTGAAGTCCATTGAGCAAAAGTCGGCTGGTGGCAAAAGCGGCAATGGATGGTTCGACGAGTTGAAGACGCGCATCCAAAAGCTGTTTTGAGGTGATGAAGGGGCCGACTGCTCCATCGGTCAGTCTCGCGATATTCGCAGTAGGCCCCAATAGATTCCCCTATTTTCACTATCTCATACGAGGCATATCACCATGAATGAGCAAACATCGAATCCCAACGCGATCAACGAAGGCACGAACGAACAGGCCGCGGTAAGCAGCCTTCCTGCCAGACCAGAGCCCAAGCCTGAAGTCGTCACGGAGGTACAGCCTGAGGTTCAGAAGGAAACGGACTCGCAAGCGGCAGACAAACGTAAACAAGTCCTCGATGAGGCCGTCTCGGCCTTGGCGCTGACCAAATCAGCGCTGGCGGCCCTGGACGAAAAAGAATCCGCGCGAGCACTGGCAACGCTGGCCGAAGTGACGGGAAAGCTGGAGCTGATCGTTGCACGCGAACCCACGCTCGCCCTGGCCCCCGTTGATGTGCGCACCATCGTGCACGACTTGTTCGCCAACACGGAAACCGTTGAGGCGATGACTGACGAGGCGCTGGATGCCCTCAAACATGGCGAGGTGCAACGCGCTCGTCGCGTGTTGGCATTGCTGGCCAGCGAAATCGTGATTGCGGTCACCAACATCCCTCTGGCGACTTACCCGGCAGCCGTGAAATCCGTCGTGCCGCTGATCGATCAGGGCAAGATCGAAGAGGCCAAGGCCGCGCTGCAGTTGGCGCTCGGCACGCTCGTCGAGACACTCAGCGTCATCCCGCTGCCCATCCTGCGCGCCAAACTGCTCGTCAAGCGCGCCGAGACCTTGACAGAAGATGGCCAGCGCAGCGAGGCGTCCGGTGAACGCCTGCAGGACTTGTTAAACGAAGCCCGGCAGCAGTTGGAAATGGCAGAACTGCTGGGCTATGGTAAAAAGAAGGACTTTGAGCCCCTGTACTCTGAACTCAAGAAAGTCAAGGAAAAGACGGCCGGAGGCGGGAGCGGAAAAGGCTGGCTCGATGAAATCAAGGCGAGACTGTCAAAGCTGTTCTAAAACCGCAAGAGAGGGGCGAATAGCCCCTCTCTTCGCCATGAAGGCTTGATTTTCCTGATCTCATGATCCATCAAGGAGATATCGCATGAATGCAAATACCATCGCCGATTCGAATGCGGATAACCCTGCCGATGCCGTGTGTTCACTGACCCAAAATTGGTGGTTGTTTGCGCTGCGCGGCATATTCGCGTTGATTTTTGCAGTCCTCGCATTCTGGATGCCACACTCGGCTTTGTTCGCCATGACGATAGTGTTCGGCGCATTTTCTTTGGTCAATGGTGCGTTCAACCTGGTTGCAGCGGTGCGGCAAATGCGGCAAAAGCAGCGCTGGGGCTGGCTGTTGTTCAGCGGCATCGTCGGCATACTCACCGGTGTCGTTGTGGTAGTTGCCCCTCTGGCTGCCACTTTGGCGTTGGCCTATTTCTTGTGGGTAAGCGTGGCATTCTGGGCAATTTTCACCGGTATGCTGGAGATATCCGCCGCCGTTCGTCTGCGCCGGGAAATCAAGGGCGAGATCTGGCTTGCCCTCAGCGGGCTGCTTTCCGTGCTCCTCGGTGCGATCATCCTATGGATGTTTTTTACCCGCCCGATCGAATCATTTCTGGCCGCGGGCTGGGTATTGGGTTTCCATGCTGCGATCTTCGGTATGACTCTTTTGCTTCTTAGTTGGCGTTTGCGCAAAGCGCGTCAGCGGTAAGGGCGTGAAAAACCAAACCGTAAGATCATCTTTGAAAATCAACATATCCAATCACCCGGGTCCACTCACCTGGGCGGACAACCCTAAAGGGCTTGAGCATGCGTATACAATATAGCTATCGACTCGTCGAAAAAGAATTTCATGAACCTTGGCGAATGTCTGTAGAAAAAGCGGTTGAACCCGCTCTCAAGCCGCTGATCGAAAAGCGCTCCGAAGATTCGGTACGTCTTCAAATCGTCCTCGAACGCGCGAAAAAAGGATCTCGCTTAACGGCCAGTGGCCACATGCACTTGCCGGGCAAAAAAATCGTCAGCGTCACTGCATCGCATAACGATCTGACGCCTCTCGCGCACATGCTAGCGCAGGCGTTGTTCCGGCAGGCCAAGAAGCACTTTGATCGGCTGAGCGCTCAGGATCAAATCAAGCGTAAGGCGCGTCGTGAACGCTTGCGCGAGCTCAAGGCGCGGATCGACACTCAACCTGCCTCTGTCGTCCAGCAAGCACGCGGGATAATCGAGACGCTGCTGCCGAAGGTTGAGGCCGTTGCGCAACGCGAGTTGGCTTATCTGCATGCCGCCGGTGATTTGCCTCGCGATTATCCGACGCTGCACGACGTGGTGGACGAAGCGATTGCTCTGGCTGAATCGGTATGGACATCCGTTCCAGAAGAAAATGCCGCTTACCTCGATCTTTTGAAGCATCTTTTTGCCGTCATTGATCGCGAAGTGGCAAACAGCCGGCAATATGGCGAGGCCGTTTCGCTGGATGCGCCGGTCGAAGCGGATGCGCAGGACATGGCGGAGGCCATGGTAGAGGAAGAGTTCTACGAGTTTTATCAGCCTGATGACGCACTCAGCCTGGCCGACGTCATGGCTGATAGTCGGCTTCCCGACCCAGCAGCAATCGCCGAACAGGAGGAAATTGGTGACAGATCGAGCGAATTCGCATTTGCATTCGACCTGATGAAGGGTATGCCGCACTTGTGGCGCCGCATTTTTCTGCTTATCCGGGTGGATGGGCTGGATGCAGGCTGCGCTGCTGAAATCCTGCGGATGCCTAATAAGATAGATGCTGTCAGAGCGGGGCTCATTCAAGCCGAAGCCTTCATTGCGGCTCACGTGGAAGATGCCGGCGTGAGCGAAGACGGGAACGATTGGATCAAAGGCGTAAATTGGTCGGCGATGTCGGTGATCCGAAGCGAGGCAACCTCACCGCAGTCCAAGGAAGCGAACCATGAAAAATGAACTCCACATCGTCTGCCCACATTGCCAGTCCATCAACAGCGTGCCGGCCGCCAAGCTCGCGGATCGTCCCAACTGCGGCCGCTGCCAGCAGCCCTTGTTCACCGGCGAGCCCATCGAGTTGACGACGGCGACGTTCTCGCGCCACGTGGAGCGCAGCGATCTGCCGCTGCTGGTCGATTTCTGGGCGCCCTGGTGCGGGCCGTGCAAGATGATGGCGCCGCAGTTTCAACAAGCCGCGCGCCAGCTCGAACCCGGGATCAGGCTGGCAAAGGTGAACACCGAGGCTGAGCCCCACCTGGCCGCGCAGTTCGGTATCCGCAGCATTCCGACGCTCGCCCTGTTCCAGGGCGGACGTGAGATCGCCCGCCAGGCAGGCGCCATGGGCTCGCAGGACATCGTGCGCTGGGCCTCTGCACAGGTGGGACGCTGACCGATGCAGGATTTGCTCGGCACTACCCTGATCCTGCTGGCGGCGTGCAGCCTCGCGGTGGTGGCGACGGCGGCGTTCAGAGTACCCGCCTTGCTGGGTTACCTCGCCGTCGGCGCCTTGCTGGGCCCCTCGGTCAGCGGTGTGATCGCGCCGGGAGAGGCGTTGACTTTCATATCCGAACTGGGTGTGGCCCTGCTGCTGTTCATGGTCGGACTGGAATTCTCGCTGGGGCACTTCTGGCTCACTCGCAAGACCGTACTGGCGTCCGGCAGCTTGCAGATGGTCGTCGTGGCCGCGCCACTGACCCTGGTGCTGATCGGGTTGGGTCAGCCAGCTCAGAGCGCTGCACTGCTCGGCGCCGCAGCGGCCATGTCGTCCACGGCGCTGGTCAGCCGACAGCTGGCCGACCAAGGCGAGCTCACCACCCGCCACGGCCGCAGTGCCATCGCCGTGCTGGTCTTTCAGGACCTGGCCAGCGTGCCCCTGCTGGCCCTGCTGGCGATCTGGGCGCGCGGCGACTCGCCGAAGATCGAGAGCGTGCTGCTCGAAGTGTTGGGCGTGCTGGTGTTGTTCGCGGCAGCGGCGGTTGCCTCGCGTCGTCTGTTGCATGGCCTGCTGGGCTGGGTGGCGCGGCAGGGCCACGAAGAATCCTTCGTGCTGGTCTCCTTGTGCGTGGTCGTGGCGGCAGCCGCTGCTGCACACGCCGTCGGCGTATCCGCCGCCCTGGGGGCCTTTCTCGCCGGCATGGTCCTGGGCGAGAGCGACTTCCGGCACCACATGGAAAGCCACCTCAAGCCCTTTCGTGATGTGCTGTCGGGCCTGTTCTTCGTGACCATTGGCCTGCAGCTGGACACCGCGCAGATCGTGGCCGCACCGCTGGCGGTACTGGGTTGGCTGTTGGCCTTGGTGCCTCTCAAGATGGGGCTGAACTTTCTGGCGCTGCGCGCAACCCGCCTGTCGGCGCTCGACGCCTGGCGCGCAGGCATCGTGCTGGGTCATGGCGGCGAGTTTGCGCTGCTGCTCCTGGGCATGGTCATGCAGCAGCACCTGATCGCCGCCACCATGGTGCAACCGATGCTGGTGGCGCTGGTGTTGAGCATGGGGTTGGCACCGCTCCTGATCCGACACCATGACCGATGGGCGCGGGCTTTCAGCCGCTCGGGCGCACTCGGTCAGCCACCGCAGGCCGAAGAAGGCGAAGTCGCCGAGCGGGCGCGGTCGTTGCGCGACCATGTGATCATCTGTGGGGCGGATGACGTCGGGCTGCTGCTGAGCCGAACGCTGCGCCTGGCAGGCATACCGCATTTGCTGCTGGAATCGGACCGCCAACGGGTCGAAGCGGGGCGTGCGATGGGGGCGCCGGTGTCGTATGGCGATGCCAGTCGGCTCGACACCCTGGCCGCCGCCGGATTGGCCCATGCCCGCCTGGTGGTGCTGACGTTTGCCCGTCCGCAGACGGCCCTGCGTATCGCTCAGGCGGTTCTCGACCGCCGCCTGAGCTTGTCCGTGGTGGTGGCCACTGAGCGCGTAACGGATGCCCAGCTTTTGCGTAATCTGCCCAATGTCAGACTGTACCCGTTGTACCTGGCTGCGGGACTGGGACTGGCCGAGCAGGTACTGTTGATGTTGGGCATCAACGCCGACCAAGTCGACCACCGGATCGAGGAATTACGGCAGGCACTCAGTCAGTCAGGCGGGGATAGACCATGAACGGGCCGACCATCTGGCTGATGGTGTCGCTACTTGCCAATGTTGGCATGGCGGTTGCGTTATGGCGTTTTGCTCGTACCAATCGCCACAGGCGTGACGAGCTGAAGCATCGCCAACAAGCGAAAATCGGCGACAACGAACGGATCGCCATCGCCCTGGAAGGCGCAGAGTTGGGATTCTGGGAGTGGGATCTTGCCACCGACAGCTTCAGGCTTTCTGCCCGCAGTCTGGCGATGTTCGGCTTGACCTCCGACGAGGAGATTGGCGCCACCCATGCCGCATGGCAAGCGCGTATTCATCCGGAGGATTTACCGGTCGTTCTGGCAAAGGTGCGCGCTTACCAAGAAAATCCGTCGGAGCGATTGGAGTGCGAGTACCGCGTTCGTCATCGATCCGGCGTTTGGATTTGGGTGCTGGATCGCGGTCGTTGGCTGGGTGACACGGGCAGGCAATTGATGGTGGGCACTCTGCTCGACATCTCTTCTCGCAAGGAAATGGAGCAGCGGTTGCTGCGCATGGCGATCACCGACCCCTTGACCGGCTTGTCGAACCGGCGGGCTTTTAACGAACGATTACAGCTGGAATGGGCGCGCCTCAAACGCAGCCCGGAGATACAAGCAGCACTTGTGCTCTGCGATATCGATCACTTCAAGCGCATCAATGATACCTATGGGCACGGATGCGGCGATGAGGTGCTCAAGCACTTTGCTTCACGGTTGAGGGAACATGTTCGCGCAACCGACATGGCTGCACGGATTGGGGGGGAGGAATTCGCTGTGTTGTTGGAAGCGGCATCGATAGAAGACGCCCAAGTATGGGCGGAGCGATTTCGTCAGGACGTTGCGGCGACAGCGCTGGTGTGTGGAGAGGTGTCGATCAGCTATAGCGCCAGCATGGGGGTGGCTCCCCTCGACGTCCGCTTAAACTCTTCCGAGCAGGTGATGCAGCAGGCGGACAGCGCGCTCTACCAGGCAAAAAGACAAGGGCGCAACCAAGTTGTGGGTGCACAAGTATTTCAGAATTGAGAGGAGTGGCGATGAAGGAAAAGCAAGCAGACCCGATCAAAACATTTCGCGCCCAATGGGCAGTGATGACGTTCTACGAGCGCTTCGAACAGGTGATCGCGCTCGCGCTGTCCGCAATCATTGCCGTGATTATCGTGGTCTCGCTGCTGCAGCTGATCTCGATCGTCTTCAGCCTGCTGATCATTGATGCGTTCAATCCGCTCGATCACAAGGTCTTCCAGACCGTGTTCGGCATGATCATGACGCTGCTCATCGCCATGGAGTTCAAGCATTCCATCGTGCGGGTGGCCTTGCGGCGCGACAGCATCATCCAGGTCAAGACGGTGATCCTGATCGGGCTGATCGCCCTGGCGCGTAAATTCGTGATCCTCGACCCGGAGACCGGCCCCGCCAAGGTCGCGGCGCTCGCAGGCGCGACACTGGCCCTCGGGGCGACTTACTGGCTGCTGCGCGAGCGCGATGACCGGACAGCCGGGGAAAGCTCAGATGATCAGTCGTGATCTGCGCCACGCGCAGAATGTCGGCGCGCGGCATCGCTGGCTCAATCGCCTGCAAACCGCGCTGTTGGTGCTGACCCTGCTCGGGATTGCCGCCGTCGCTGGCAGCCTGCTGTTGGGTGACGGCGGGCTTTGGCTGGCGCTTGCGGCCGCGGGGTTCACCCTGCTGCTCGAACCGGCGGCCGCCTCCGGGCTGACCTTGCGGCTGTATGGCGCACGCCCCCTGCACCCGGATGAAGCGCCCGATCTTTGGGCTGTGTTGCGCGGAACTGGCGGCGCGGGCCGGGCTGCCTGCCGTGCCGGTACCGCACTACGTGCCCAGCGGGGTCGTCAACGCCTTCGCCACCGGTTCGAAGCATCACGCGGCCATCGCGCTGACCGACGGCCTGCTGCGTAGCCTCACGCCCCGCGAGTTGACCGGCGTGCTCGGCCACGAAATCGCGCATATTGCGAACGAGGATTTGCGTGTCATGGGCTTGGCCGATTCCATCAGCCGGCTCACCCATCTTCTAGCCTTGTTGGGGCAGCTTGCGATCGTGCTCAGCTTGCCAGCGCTATTGCTTGGAGTCACGGAAGTCAATTGGCCCGCGTTGCTTCTACTGGCGGTCGCGCCACAGCTAGCCTTGCTGGCTCAGTTGGGCTTGTCCAGGGTGCGCGAATTCGACGCCGACCGGCTCGCTGCCGAATTGACCGGCGACCCGCACGGGCTGGCCTCGGCGCTCGCCAAGATCGAGCGGGTGAGCCGCTCCTGGCGCGCCTGGCTGCTGCCCGGATGGGGCAATCCGGAACCCTCCTGGTTGCGCACGCATCCGGCGACGGCTGAACGCATTGAGCGCTTGCTGGAACTTGCTCCGCCGCCCGCGATGCCGCCGTTTCCATCGGCCCGTTTCGTCCCCGAGGTGACCGTATCACCACGTCCGCCACGCTGGCGCACCGGCGGCCTTTGGCGCTGATTTCAACATGGAGAATGACGTGACCTACCCCGACCCCTACAACCGCCCGGCGCCGGACCGCTTCAGCCGGCGCTGGCTCGTCATCACTGGCTGCATCGCCGCACTCATGCTGCTGTGGCAGTTCCTGCCCGCCATCGAAGCCTGGTTCAGTCCCCACGAAACGCAGGAGCGCACGGTGACGCCGCGCGGCGACCTGGCCGCCGACGAAAAAACCACCATCGAGCTGTTCGAAAAATCGCGCGGGTCGGTGGTTTACATCACCACGGCACAACTAGTGCGTGACGTCTGGTCGCGCAATGTCTTTTCCGTGCCGCGCGGCACCGGCTCCGGCTTCATCTGGGACGATGCCGGCCACGTGGTGACCAACTTCCACGTGATCCAGGGGGCATCGTCTGCCACGGTCAAACTGGCCGACGGTCGCGATTATCAGGCTGCGCTCGTTGGCGCCAGTCCTGCGCACGACATCGCGGTACTCAAGATTGGCGTCGGCTTCAAGCTGTTGCCGCTGACCGAAAACTGACCCAGTAGAGGCTCTTCTGCCGACTGAAAACTGACCCAGGTGTTCAACTGCTTCTGCTCACTTTTCGAGCAGGAGAACACAGGGTGATCAGCATGGAAATGT
>NZ_JAAQWY010000036.1:0-48426 GCF_012985765.1 Pseudomonas sp. WS 5071
GACGAAGATCCATGGCGGACACCTCTTTCCAGGACACATCACACCTCCTAAGGGGTCAATGTGTCCTATTAAAAGTGTTCGCGATGTCTCCGAACATTGTGTTCGCTATGTCCCCGGTCCATACAATGCTGGAGCTGGAGGGATTCCAGGGACAGAACGCTCTGCTGCTGTTCTATATGGTCTTTGTTGTGCAGATGAGTGATGTCCTGCAGTACGTGTTTGGAAAGCTCTTCGGCAAACATAAAGTCGCCCCCCTGGTAAGCCCCTCAAAAACCGTTGAGGGCCTGGTGGGCGGCGGTCTGGCGGCGACCCTTATTGGCGGGGGGATGTTTTGGATGACGCCCTTCAGCTTCTGGCAATCACTGCTGATGGCATTTGTGATCGTTGTGATGGGTTTTGTGGGAGGGCTGGTGATGTCAGCAATCAAGCGCAGCCTGAGTGCCAAAGATTGGGGCACGCTCATCAAAGGGCACGGCGGAATGCTCGACAGGATGGACTCGGTTTGCTTCGCGGCACCGATCTTCTTTCACCTGACGCGCTACTTCTTCACCGCCTAAAAGCCGCCCCTGTGGTCGCCCCGCATTAGCTTTTGGCGACCACAGGGCTTGGGGTGTTAAGGCTTTTTCAGCTTCGGATTGGGAAAGAACTGCACCGCCTGCACCTTGGGGTCAGGCGCTTTATTCAACGCCGATGTATTAACCCGCGTTCCCAACTCCTTGGGTACCGACAGGCCCTGTTCATTCAATGTGTCCGAATAACCGCAGGCCACGCATTCACGGTGCGGCACGTCGTTTTCATTCCACATCATCAATTTGTCAGGCTCGCTGCACGCCGGGCATACAGCCCCGGCGATAAAGCGTTTTTTGGTTTTGATCACGGGTGCATCGCTCATGCTGCCGAGTCCTCGGTCAGGCCGCTGTGACGCAACAGCGCGTCAATCGATGGCTCACGGCCACGGAAATCCTTGAACAGCTCCATCGGCGCTTTGGAACCACCGCGGGCCAGAATCGCCTGACGGAACGCCTTGCCGGTGTGCGGGTTGAACACGCCTTCTTCTTCAAAACGCGAGAACGCGTCCGCCGACAGCACTTCCGCCCACTTGTAGCTGTAGTAACCCGCGGCATAACCGCCTGCGAAGATGTGTGCAAAGCTGTTCGGAAAGCGGTTGTACGCCGGTGGACGCATAACCGAGACCTCGTCACGGATGCCATCGAGCACTTGTGCCACGCTGCGGCCGTCACCGTGGGTGGCGTGCAATTCAAAGTCAAACAGCGAGAACTCCAGCTGGCGAACCATCATCAGCCCGGACTGGAAATTCTTGGCGGCGAGCATTTTCTGCAGCAGGTCTTGCGGCAAGGCTTCGCCGGTTTCGTAGTGGCCGGAAATCAGGGCCAGGCCCTCAGGCTCCCAGCACCAGTTTTCCATGAACTGACTGGGCAGCTCGACCGCATCCCATGCCACGCCATTGATACCGGACACGCCGGAGTGTTCGATCTCGGTCAGCATGTGGTGCAAACCGTGACCGAATTCATGGAAGAGGGTGGTCACTTCGTCGTGCGTCAGCAGGGCAGGCTTGCCCGCCACTGCCGGGGTGAAGTTGCACACCAGGTTCGCCACCGGGCTTTGCAATACACCTGCTGCCGTGCGACGACGGTCGCGGGCGCCGTCCATCCACGCACCACCACGCTTGTTGGCGCGGGCGTACAAGTCAAAGAAGAAACGCCCGACATGCTGGCCGTTTTCCTTGATTTCAAACAGCCGAACGTCCGGGTGCCAAGTGTCGAAGCCTTTGAGCTCAACGATCTCGATGCCGTACAGGGTATGCACGATGTCAAACAGGCCCTTGAGCACTTTGTCGATCGGGAAATACGCGCGCAAGGTTTCCTGGGACACGCTGTAGCGCTGCTCGCGCAGCTTCTCACCGAAGAACCCGGTGTCCCAGCTTTTCAATTGCGGGCAACCTTGCTCGGCGGCGTACGCTTGCAGTTGCTCCAGGTCACGCGCGGCAAACGGCTTGCTGCGCTTGGCCAGATCACGCAGGAAGGTCAGTACCTGGTCCGGCGTCTCGGCCATTTTGGTGGCAAGGCTCAGCTCGGCAAAACTGCCGAAGCCCAACAACTGCGCCAGCTCCTGGCGCAGGTCGAGGATTTCTTCCATCACCGGGCCGTTATCGAACGTACCGGCATTCGGGCCTTGATCCGACGCACGGGTGCAGTACGCCGCGTAGACTTCTTCGCGCAGCGCGCGGTCTTCGGCGTACGTCATGATCGGGTAATAGCTCGGGAATTCGAGCGTAATCAGCCAGCCGTCCAGCCCTTTGGCTTGAGCAGCTGCGGCCATTTGCGCCTTGGCCGACTCGGTCAGGCCCGCCAGAGCGGCTTCGTCCGTGATGTGCTTGGTCCAGGCTTGCGTGGCGTCCAGCAGTTGGTTGGAGAATGTGCTGCCCAGCTCGGACAGCTTGCTCTGCACCTCCGCATAGCGCTTTTGCTTGTCGAGCGGCAGGTCGATACCCGACAGACGGAAGTCGCGCAGCGAATGCTCCAGAATGGTCAGTTGCGCCTGATCGAACGTTGCCACTTGCGGGCTATGCGCGAGGGCTTCGAACGCTTGGAACAGTGCGCGGTTCTGACCCATTTCAGTCGAATACGCACTCAAGGCTGGCAAGCATGCCTCGTAAGCAGCACGCAGCTCAGCGCTGTTGCACACGGCATTTAAATGGCTGACCGGGCTCCAGGCTGCGCCCAGTCGGTCGTTCAGCTCATCCATGGCCAGCACCAGACCTTCCCAAGTTGGGTTACGGCCCTGTTCTTGAAGAATTTTTTCGATGCCGGCGCGGTTGTCAGCGAGGATCTGCTCGATGGCCGGCTGCACGTGCTCAGGACGGATCGCCGAGAACGGCGGCAGGTCGTAGGGCTGCAATAGAGGGTTGTTCTCGCTCACGTTAAGCACCTTGGCTGGAAGAAACATTGGGCCATCTTAATTACAATCGCCGCAGACCGCAGCCCTGTGACGCCCTATTACTGCTAAAGAAGGAAGCTATTTGTGTCCATCCGTCCGTTCCAGCAGCACACCCCCGCATTGGGCGAACGCGCCTTCGTTGACCGTTCAGCCGTTGTGATCGGCGATGTAGAGATCGGCGCCGACAGCTCCGTCTGGCCATTGACCGTGATTCGCGGCGACATGCACCGCATCCGTATTGGCGCGCGCACCAGCGTGCAGGACGGTTGCGTGCTGCACATCACACACGCCGGGCCGTTCAACCCCGAGGGTTACCCGTTGCTGATCGGGGACGACGTAACCATCGCGCACAAAGTCATGCTGCATGGCTGTACCGTGGGCAGCCGCGTGTTAATCGGCATGGGCAGCATCGTGATGGACGGAGCCGTCATTGAAGACGATGTAATCGTTGGCGCAGGCAGCCTGGTGCCGCCCGGCAAGCGCCTGGCCAGCGGGTTCCTGTACGTTGGCAGCCCGGTCAGGCCAGTGCGCGCGCTGAACGACAAGGAACAGGCCTTCTTCACATACAGCGCTGGCAACTACGTCAAACTCAAGGACCAACACTTGGCCGAAGGCTACCACCAGCCCGTTTGAGCCTCTCCACGATCACGGCTTAGGAGCCCTGCATGCATTACCAAAACGTATTGTTTGACCTCGACGGCACGTTGACCGACCCGCGTGAGGGTATTACGCGCTCGATTCAGTACGGCCTGAGCAAAATGGGCATCGACGAACCTGACGTGCGCACGCTGGAACACTTCATTGGCCCGCCCTTGCTGCAAGCGTTCATGGCCACGTATGGCTTTGACGAGGCCAAGGCCTGGGAAGCCATGGGTTATTACCGCGAACGGTTTGCCGTGACCGGGCTGTATGAAAACCACGTATTCGAAGGGGTGACGCCGCTGCTGGAAGAGCTGGTCAGTCAAGGTCGACAGCTGTTTATCGCCACCTCCAAGCCACAGGTGTACGCCCGCGAAATCGCCCGGCACTTTGACTTCGCCCGGCACTTCAAGGTGATTTACGGCAGCGAGCTGGACGGCACACGCACCAATAAAGTCGAGCTGATCCGCCACTTGATGAGCGAGCAAGGGCTCGACCCGGCGCAGACCTTGATGATCGGCGACCGCAAGCATGACCTGATCGGCGCCCGCGACAACGGCCTGGATGCCGCCGCGGTGGGGTATGGGTTCGGCAGTTTCGAAGAGCTGAGCGCGTTCGCGCCCACCTACCACTTTCAAACCCTGGCGCAACTGCATCAGGCGTTCAGATAAGCCCCGCAACGGGGTCGTCGCTGCCGCAGATGCCCGGGTACCAAACACCCGCTCAATGCGTCAGCGACTGCTTCGTTCGATCGCCTGCTGCAAATCCTTGCGCCAGCCCAGCAAAAAACCCAGCTCCACCACGACAAACAGCGGCCCCACGATCAGCCCGGTCACGTCATCGATGAACGCCGGTTTTCGACCTTCGTAGTAATGCCCCACAAACTGAATGACCCACCCCAGCACAAACAACCCGACGCCCCAGCCCAGCCACAGCCCCGTGCTCAGGGCCGCCAGCGCATACCCGAGCCACACGGCCAACCCCAGCAATAGCGTCATCAACAGCCCGAGCCGTAACTCAAGTCGCAAATAAAACACCGCGCTGGCCACCATCAACACCAACGCGGGCGAAATTGCGGCCCACTGCGGGCGTGACAACAACGTCGCCACGGCAATCACGATCAGCGGAATGCCGACGAAGTGGGTCAGGATATTTCGCGCATCGCGGTGATACGCCGCGTACTGGCTCAGGTGCTCGACGAGGGTTTTCATGGCGCAGCCTTTGGGATTAACGATGACCCCCAGTGTAGGCACCCCGTGACACCCGCGCAGACGGCCAAAAGTACTTAATTACGGCCAGTGACGGGGTGAATTACGGCTCAGTGTCGCGAGTGAGGGTCCTTGTTAAGTTCTTTTAGTTATTAATAAATAGCTTCTTATTCCTTAGCGAATCTAAAAGCCATCCCTATACTGACCCGGTAACACACCCAAGCTGGAGGCGCACACCCATGGGCAACGAGTCGATTCGCTATTTGATAGTGCCGGGCTGGCAAGGTTCGGCCGACGATCATTGGCAAACCCACTGGCAGAACAGCCTGCCCAACGGTGCCCGTGTGGAACAGGCTGATTGGCTGACGCCACGTCGCGAAGACTGGATCGCCGCACTGGCCGAAGCGATTGCCGCTGATAACACACCGGTGATTCTGATTGCTCACAGCCTGGGGTGCATCACCGTGGCGCATTGGGCCGAACGGGCACCTGCCAGTCTGTTAAGCCAAGTACGGGGCGCGCTGCTGGTGGCGCCGGCCGATGTCGAACGCCCTGCCTGTGCGCCCGCCCTGCGTAACTTTGCACCGATTCCGGCACAGCGTTTGCCGTTCCCGAGCCAGATCGTCAGTTCTGATAACGACCCGGCCGTGAGCGCCTCCAGGGCAATGGAATTTGCCCGCCAATGGGGCGCGGAGATCGGAATCATCAGCGGCGCCGGACACATCAACGTCAAGTCCGGGCATCAGCGCTGGGAGCAAGGTTTCGCTTTTTTGTATCGCCTGCAAACCCGCATAGAGCACGACGCCCTGCGCCGCGCATGATTTTTCTGTAACGCCCGCGCCCACCCTCCGGCGGCGGGCGGGAGCCTGCCATGAGCCTGCATGAAACTTTCGGTCAGCCACTGCTGACGTTTCCTGACGCTGAAAAAAGCCCACTGAGCATTCGCGCCAAGGCGCTGGTGTTTGTCGACCCGCGCTCACGCCAATTGCGCAGCGACCTCGAACTGTTGGCGCCTCGTTCACTGCCAGTACTGATCCGTGGCGAGACCGGCACCGGCAAGGAACTGCTGGCCCGCCACATTCATCGCGCCAGCGACCGTACGGGGTTATTTGTGTCGGTAAACTGCGGCGCGATCAGCCCCACCTATGCCGACGCTGAGCTGTTTGGCTACGCAGCCGGAGCCCACAGCAGTTCTGCCAGCAGCCGGGCGGGGTGGTTCGGGTCGGCCAACGGCGGCACGTTGTACCTGGACGAGATCGGGGATTTGCCGCTGGCGATTCAAATCAAATTACTGGCCGCGCTGGAAAACCACGAAGTTACCCGCGTGGGTGCCCATCAGCCCAACCCGGTGGATGTGCGGCTGGTGGCGGCCACCAGCATTGACCTGGCGCAGGCGGTCGCGGCGGGCAAGTTCCATGAACGGCTGTATCACTATTTGAGCGAAGGGCGACTGGACTTGCCGGCCTTGCGCGAACGCCCGGGGGATATTTTGTCGCTGGCTGAATACTTTTTGGGGGTCTACAGCCAGCGTCTGAGCCTGCCCGTGCCTTTTATCAGCGACAGCGCGCAACAGGTACTCGAACGCCACAGTTGGCCCGGCAACACCCGCGAGCTGGAGAACGTGATCCATTTTGCGTTGCTGGTGAGCACGGGCGATGAGATCCAGCCCGAGCATTTGAACCTGCCGGATGCGCTGAGTCAGATCGAATTGTTCATCAGAGGCGCGACCGAGCAAGAGCTGGCAGCGCTCAAAGCCCTGTTGTAGGGCCTGAGAACGTCTTTAAATAACTAATAGATATAAGCAAGCGATTAAAAATTATTATTAGGGAATAAAGAATCTCGGTATTGTCAGCTCCGTCATCCAAATCAAGCCGTCATTCGAACGGCCACGTACGTAGGGGCATTGCATGAAAAAGGTTCTGTTGTTTACCGCATTGGCGGCTGCTTTGACGGCAGGCCTGGCGCAGGCTGGCGAGAAACTGGTGGTCGCTGCGACCCCCGTTCCCCACGCCGAAATCCTTGAGCTGATCAAACCGGCCCTCGCCAAAGAAGGCGTGGACCTGGACATCAAAGTCTTCACCGACTACGTGCAACCCAACGTGCAGGTCGATCAGAAACGTCTGGACGCCAACTATTTCCAGACCCTGCCGTACTTGGAGAGCTTCAACAAAGGTAAAGGCACTCACCTTGAAACCGTGATCGGCGTTCACGTTGAACCGTTTGGGGGTTACTCGAAGAAAGTTAAATCGCTGGCCGAACTCAAAGACGGTGCAACCATCGCGATCCCCAACGAAGGCAGCAACAGCGGCCGTGCGTTGATCCTGTTGCAGAAGGCCGGTTTGATCGAACTCAAAGACCCTGCAAATGCCGTCTCGACCCCCAAGGACATCGCCAAAAACCCGCACAATTTCAAGTTCAAAGAGCTTGAATCCGCCATGCTGCCCCGCGTGCTGGATCAGGTCGATCTGGACATGATCAACACCAACTACGCACTGGAAGCAGGCTTGAACCCGGCTAAAGATGCCTTGGTGATTGAAGGGGCTGATTCGCCTTACGTGAATTACCTGGTTGCCCGCCCGGACAACAAGAACAGCGAAGCTATCCAGAAACTGGCCAAAGCCCTGACCAGCCCTGAGGTCAAAGCGTTCATTGAGAAGAAATACAACGGTGCCGTGCTGCCAGCGTTTTAACCCGCGCAGCGTCACCCCAAACGCCGACGGCTTGCACAGCGTCGGCGTTTTTTATTGCGCGTTACATCACCTAGCAGAGTTGCTAGGTAGGCAGCGTACCGTTTGACGGTGATGCTTGCTGCAACTCAGGCAAAGAAGCGCTCGGTCATGCCCCGCACACACTACGGCTACGACCCGCTGGATCGCTTGACCACCCACCAACTTGACTCAGCGCCACCTGCGCAGCGCTTTTATAACCGTGAACGCTTGAGTACACAGCTGCAGGGCGATCAACGCCAGTCGGTCTTTCAGTTCCAGAACCAACTCCTGGCAACCCGCAGAGCTGCCGACGCACAGCTTCTGGTGACTGACCAGCAACGCAGCGTGTTACTCGAACTCAGTGCTGGCGAAAAGGGTGCTTTGGCGTATAGCCCTTATGGGCATCAGACGGCTCAACCTGGGCAGCAAAGCCTGTTGGCTTTTAACGGAGAACTTCCTGACCCTTCAACCGGACACTATCTGCTAGGCAATGGCCATCGGGCCTACAACACCGTGCTCATGCGCTTCAACAGTCCGGACCGGTTAAGCCCGTTTAGTGCAGGAGGGATCAACGCCTATGCCTATTGCAAAGGGGACCCGGTGAATCGGGTAGACCCCAGCGGGCGGTTAGCCCTGGACAATATTCTTTCTATCGCACTCTCAATACTCGGCGTGGCTAGCGGCATCAATGGGGCCATACCCGGTGTCGGGTTTTGGAGCGCACTCAAAAACCTGAAAAAAAATACAATCTCGGTCGCTGCCGTGGCGAGAGTCGTCGGAACAACAGTGGGAATAACAGCCAGTGTCGTCGGCGTGGGCCGGCAGGTGGCAGCATCCAAGGACGAGGGGGATGACGGTAACGCACTGCTTTGGTCAATGCTGGGCCTCTCGGCACTGGGTTTAGCAGGAGGCGTGGGTGCTAACGTGTTCGGCTGGAGAGCGATGCGCAAACAGGCCAGACAGGCGAGAGCCAATAGTGCGTTTGTTGAAACCTACGACTTTTTTAGAAGCCTCCCACAGGGCTCAAGAACCCAATCGCCCGTGGCTAACCGCGCTACGCCTGTCTCGTCAGCAAGCGTCTCAAGATCGTCTTCATCGGCAGGGGCTCCTGAGCCTTCAGCACCGCCTCTAGAGGTTTCTCAGGAATCTTTTAACAATCAGGCAAGACAAATTTATGTGCTGAAAGAGCTGACCAAAATCCAGGCGAAAGCCGGAGATATAAGACGAAGCTCCTTTTAATCTGCGCACAGCCCCAAGCCGTCCCGCCCCCCTTCGAACGACCCACCCCATCGTCTGCTCCCTTTGAGGGATAACGCGTTAATTGACCAACGCCTGTGGCTTTCATATGGGCGACTTCTTACAAAGAAACAGACATGATTACCTGTCACCGCACATAGAGTCCGACAGACACTGAACCCTGTTCTACGCTGTCAGTCGTATCGTCAGCTAAATCAGCATCACGCAAAGGAGCCTGCATGGCTGGTCCTCGAAGTATGGGTATGTTGGGCGTCAGCCTGGTGGTATTGCTGACCGCGTGCGGTAAAGAAGCCCCCAAAGCGCCTCTGTCGCCACGGGTGTATGTACAGCAGGTGAGCACGCGCGAATTTGCGCCCCCGATTCAACTCAGCGGAGACATTCAGGCGCGGGTCGAAACCCAGCTTTCTTTCCGCGTGGGCGGCAAAATTATCGAGCGTAGCGTAGACGTCGGCGATCATATTCAGGCCCATCAAGTGCTGGCGCGCCTGGACCCCAAAGATTTGAAAATCCAGGTCGCCACGGCGCAGGCCAGCGTGAATGCCCAGCAGGCGCAAGTGGTGCAAACCCGCGCCGCGTTTATCCGTCAGCAAAAACTGCTGCCAAAGGGCTATACCAGCCAAAGCGAATACGATGCCGCCAACGCCGCACAACTCAGCGCACAAAGTGCACTGACCGCTGCTCAGGCGCAGTTGGCCAATGCCCGCGAACAGTTGAGTTACAGCAACCTCGAAGCCGAAGCACCGGGTGTCATTACGGCGCGACAGGCCGAAGTAGGGCAGGTGGTGCAAGCCACCATGCCGATTTTCACATTGGCCCGCGACGGCGCCCGTGATGCAGTGTTCAACGTTTACGAGTCCCTGTTCATCGAACCGCCCAAGGACCCGACCGTGCAGGTCACGTTGCTCAGCAATCCGCAGATCAAGGTCAAAGGCCAGATTCGGGAAATCACCCCCACCGTGGCGGCGCAAAGCGGCACCCTGCAAATCAAGGTACAGCTCGATGAACTGCCCAAGGGCATGGATTTAGGCTCGATCGTCAGCGTCAACCTGACCCCGCCGCCCAGCCGCAGCATCGAACTGCCCTGGTCGGCACTGACCAAAGACGTCAGCGAACCCGCTGTGTGGCTCGTGGACGACAACAACAGCGTGCGCCTGCAACGGGTGAAAGTCGGGCGTTATCTGACCGGCAGCGTCATCATCAACGAAGGCCTCAAGGACGGAGAGAACGTCGTGGTCGCAGGCGGCCAATTGTTGCACCCCGGCATGCAGGTCGAGATTGCCCCCGTCCCGGCCGGAGGTATTGAGCTATGAAGCCCTTCTGGATCGTGCCATTGGCCGCCGCCCTGCTGGTCGGTTGCTCCGAAGCAAAAGCCCCGGAACCGGTTCGCCCTGCGCTGTACGTGGTGGCTGAGCCTCAGCTGACAGAACACTTCGGCCGCTTCGCCGGCAATATCGAAGCGCGTTACGAAAGCACCTTGGGCTTTCGCGTGCCGGGGCGCATTGTGCGGCGTTATTACGACGTCGGCGCCGTGGTGAAACAGGGCGATATTCTGGCCAACCTCGACCCGACCGATCAGCAAAACCAACTGCGCGCCGCGCAAGGCGATCTGGCCAAAGCGCAGGCGCAGCTCATCAACGCACAAGCCAATGCCCGTCGTCAGCAAGAGCTGTTCAACCGCGGCGTCGGCGCCCAGGCGCAACTTGATACTGCCCAGGCTGACCTGAAAACCACGGCGGCTTCGATGCAACAGGCCGTGGCGGCGGTCAACCAGGCGCAAGACCAGCTCAGTTATTGCAACCTGCGCGCCGACCATGACGCCGTCATCACCGACTGGAAAGCCGAAGCTGGCCAAGTGGTCAGTATCGGTGAAGAGGTCGTCACGCTGGCCCGCCCCGAAATCAAGGAAGCCGTGATTGACCTGCCGGGGCCATTGGCCGAGGCGTTGCCCAAAGGCATCGAATTCCAAGTGGCGGGGCAGCTTGATCCCAACGTGAAAACCACCGCCCATGTGCGGGAAATCGCCCCGCAGGCCGACAGCGCCACCCGCACCCGGCGTACCCGCCTGACGCTGGACCAGACGCCGCCCGCGTTTCGCCTGGGCAGCTCGGTCAGCGTGACCGTCAGCAGTCCGATTGCCGAGCATTTCGAGCTGCCCGTCACCGCCCTGCAAGAAACCGACGGCAAAACCCGCGTGTGGATCATCGACACGCCCTCGCACACTGTCAGCCCGCATGAGGTCACCGTGCTGCGCCGTAACGCGCACACGGCGCTGCTGAGCGGCGGCCTCAAGAGCGGCGACAAAGTGGTCATTGCCGGGGTGAACAGCCTCACGCCCGGACAGAACGTCAGACTGGATAAGGAAAGCTCGCAATGAATGGGAAGTTCAACCTGTCCGAGTGGGCCCTGAAGCATCAGTCGTTTGTCTGGTATTTGATGTTCGTCGCGGTCCTTGCCGGGATCTTTTCGTACATGAACCTGGGGCGCGCCGAAGACCCCAGCTTCGCCATCAAGACCATGGTGATTCAGACTCGCTGGCCGGGCGCCACGGTCGATGAAACCATGCTGCAGGTCACGGACCGGATCGAGAAAAAACTCGAAGAACTCGACTCGCTGGACTACGTGCAAAGCTACACCCGCCCCGGTGAATCCACGGTGTTCGTGTTCCTCAAGGACACCACCGAGGCCAAGGCGATTCCGCAGATCTGGTACCAGGTGCGCAAGAAAATCGACGACATTCGCGGCGACTTCCCCCAAGGCATTCAAGGCCCGGGGTTCGACGACGAGTTCGGTGATGTGTACGGCACCATTTACGCCTTTACCGGCGACGGCTTCACCATGCGCCAACTGCGCGATTACGTGGAGCATGTGCGCACCGGGATTCGCGACGTGCCCAATCGCGGCAAGGTGATGACCATTGGCGAGCAGGATGAGACGTTTTACCTGAATTTCTCGACCCGCAAACTCGCTGCGCTGGGGCTGGATCAGCAGCAGGTGCTGCAAAGCCTGCAAGCACAAAACGCCGTGACCCCCGCCGGGGTGATCGAAGCGGGGCCGGAGCGCATGTCGGTGCGCACCTCCGGGCAATTCCACACCACTGAAGACCTCGAAGCCGTCAACCTGCGGGTCAATGACCGGTTCTATCGCCTGGCAGACATTGCCGAAATCACCCGGGGTTATGTTGACCCTGCTTCACCGATGTTCCACTACAACGGTAAACCGGCCATCGGCCTGGCCATCGCCATGAACGATGGCGGCAACATTCAGGCGTTCGGGCAGGAACTGCAACAACGCATCGACGACCTGACCGCCGAACTGCCGCTGGGGGTGGACGTGCACATGGTGTCGGACCAGGCCCAAGTGGTTGAAGTGGCCGTGGGCGGCTTCACCAGTGCGCTGTTCGAAGCGGTGATTATCGTGCTGGGGGTGAGTTTTATCAGCCTCGGCCTGCGCGCCGGACTGGTGGTGGCCATCTCGATCCCGCTGGTGCTGGCGCTGGTGTTTGTGTTCATGGAGTTCACCGGCATCGCCATGCAGCGGGTGTCGCTGGGTGCGCTGATCATCGCCCTTGGCCTGCTGGTGGATGACGCCATGATTACCGTGGAGGTCATGATTACGCGGCTCGAAATGGGAGAAAGCAAGGAGCAAGCGGCCACGTTTGCCTACCACTCCACGGCTTTCCCGATGCTCACCGGCACGTTGGTGACGGTCGCCGGTTTCGTGCCTATCGGGCTCAACAACAGCTCGGCCGGGGAGTACACCTTCACCCTGTTCGCGGTGATAGCCGTCGCGATGCTGGTCTCGTGGGTGGTGGCCGTGTTGTTCGCGCCGGTGCTGGGCGTGCATATCCTCAGCGCCAAGGTCAAACCCAAGCCCGAGAAGCCAGGGCGTCTGGCCCATGCGTTTGATACGGGCCTGCTGTGGTGCATGCGCCATCGGTGGCTCACCATTGGCGCGACTGTGCTGATGTTCGTGCTGTCGGTGTTCGGCCTGGGCCTGGTACAAAACCAGTTCTTCCCGTCGTCAGACCGACCTGAAATTCTGGTGGACCTGAACCTGCCGCAAAACGCCTCCATCGCTGAAACCCTCAAGGTCACTCAGCGCTTTGAGGACACCCTCAAGGGCGACCCGGACATCGTGCGCTGGAGCAGTTACATCGGCGAGGGTGCGATCCGTTTCTACCTGCCGCTGGACCAGCAACTGCAAAACCCGTTTTTTGCCCAACTGGTGATCGTCAGCACCGGGCTTGAGAGCCGCGATGCGCTGATGGCTCGCCTGGAGAAACGCTTGCGCGACGACTTTGTGGGCGTCGGCACGTTCGTGCACACCCTTGAGCTGGGGCCGCCGGTGGGTCAGCCGCTGCAATACCGCGTCAGTGGCCCGAACATCGATCAGGTGCGCAAACACGCGATTGATCTGGCCACGGTGCTCGATGCCAACCCGAACGTCGGTGAAATCAACTTCAACTGGAACGAACCGGGCAAAGTCCTGCGCATCGACATTGCTCAGGACAAAGCCCGCCAGTACGGCCTCTCGTCCGAAGACGTGGCCCGCGTGATGAACAGCATCGTCAGCGGCGCGGCGGTCAGTCAGGTCAAAGACGACATTTACCTGATCAACATTGTCGGCCGGGCGGTGGGCACCGAGCGGGACTCCCCGGAAACCCTGCTCAACCTGCAAATCACCACCCCGAGCGGCACCTCCATTCCATTGCTGGCCTTTGCCTCCGTGCGGTATGAACTGGAGCAACCGCTGATCTGGAGCCGCGACCGCATCCCGACCCTGACCCTCAAAGCGTCGGTGCGCGGCAGCATGCAACCGACCGATCTGGTGGCGGACCTCAAGCCGGCTATCGACAAATTTGCGGCAGAGCTGCCCCGTGGCTACACGCTGCAAACCGGTGGCACAGTGGAGCAAAGCGCCAAGGCGCAAGGCCCGATCGCGCACGTGGTGCCGTTGATGCTGTTTTTGATGGCGACCTTTTTGATGATCCAGTTGCAGAGCGTGCAGAAGATGTTTCTGGTGGCCAGTGTCGCGCCACTGGGGCTGATCGGCGTGGTGCTGGCGCTGGTGCCGACCGGAACGCCTATGGGCTTTGTGGCGATCCTGGGGATTCTGGCGCTGGTGGGCATCATTATTCGTAACTCGGTGATTCTGGTGACGCAGATCGACCAGTTCGAGCGCGACGGCTACGACCCGTGGCACGCCGTGGTGCAAGCGACTGAACACCGTCGTCGGCCGATCTTGCTGACTGCTGCGGCCGCCAGCCTGGGCATGATCCCGATTGCCCGCGAAGTGTTCTGGGGGCCGATGGCCTACGCCATGATTGGCGGCATCATCTCTGCCACCTTGCTGACCTTGCTGTTCCTGCCCGCGCTGTACGTGGCCTGGTACAAAATCAAGGAGTCGAAGGAACCCAGCCCGGTCGCCAAATAATCGAGGCAGGGGGCGTATGCGGGAGGGCTAAAGAGAGGCCCGCCTGCAAAAGCCCCTCATCCCAACCCTCTCCCGCCGGGAGAGGGTGCGTGAGCGCGGGCTTTCAGTCCGACCGCAACACCACGACCCCCAGCACATCGCAGCCTTCCTGCAACAACAGCGCAGTCGCCTCACACACCGCGTTCAATTCCTGCTGGGCACTGCTGGCGGCGCTTAAGTGGGACAAACTGCGTAACAAATTCTTGGCCGCCTGAAAGCGCTGCTCGGCACAACAGAGCAGGGCAGAGACAGAGGCGCGGGTATCAATCAGAAGAACGTCGGAGCCGACAGGGTTGTCGGTTTGCGGAAGGTAATGCGGCATTTTTCAAACTCCTGAAGAGAAGGAGCCACTTCAATCAGCTTGCACGCAGAAAGAGGGTGGCAGCTGTGCGCGGGTGTGCAAGACCGGTTACCTACCCACCCGGCAGACCCTGAGGTCTCCCGCGCACAACCGCCATAACGCAGGTGCAGGCGCGGAGCCTAGCAAGCGAAATGGAAAGTTGGAATCGGTAGGGACAGGCTTGCACACCTGATCGCTGAAAATTCAGCGACGGCGCGGACTATAGGCAGCCCGTAACGGCCATCACAATGGGGGCAAACACGAGCAAGCCTGATCCCACAACAGTCAGGGAAAGGTCCGTAGAACCGGCCGAGGTCAAGCGCGGCCCCAACCACAAGCCCGCCCATTGCGGGCGGGCTTGTCTCGATCAACGCACCAGGTGCAAGAACTGCATGTGGCGCTCGTACTGGTCGAGGATGTCGTTGATGATTTGCTCTTTGGTGTAGCCGGTCAGGTCGTAGTCCTGGCTGCCTTCACTCAAGTGCACTTCGGCCCGGTAGTAACGGCGGTTACGCAGCTCTTTGGGGCCCATGCCGCCACGGGCGAACGATGGGGTGAAGTAGCCGCGCATCTGCACCTGGTACACGAACGGGTGTTCGTCACCGTGGCCGATTTCCAGGCTCACGTTGTCGTTGGCCGGGTCAGGCTGGGTGACGACGTTAAGCCCTTTCTCAAGGAACACGGCGCTTACTTCTTCAATCGCTGGCCGCACCGTGGTGTCCATAAAGCGGTACACCTCGTCGCGTGACGGGAAGTGCACGGCCTGGCTCAAGCGCTGACGCCAGCCGCCACGCCCGCGGCGCGAAGCCGAGACCGGTGCCAGCGAGTGCATTTGCGCGATCTTCTTCTGCGACTCCAGATAGAACGCCTTGTGCAGGCCCCACATCATCAGCAACAGAATCAACGAGAACGGCAACGAGGTCAGCACCACTGCCGATTTCAGCGCATCGATGCTGCCGGAGAACAACAGCGCACTGGTGACCAGCGCGGTCATCGCCCCCCAGAACACGCGCAGCCATTTCGGGCCGTCTTCGTCAGGGTTGCCGCCACGGGCCGAGAGGGTGGACAGCACCACCGTGCCGGAGTCGGCCGAGGTCACGAAGAACACAAAACTGATGAACACCGTCACGGCGATCACGGTTTTGCTCCACGGGTAGGTTTCCAGCAGCAGGTACAGGGTGCGCGACGGGTCGTCGAGGGCCGACTGGCCAAGGGCAACCATGCCATGGTTGAGCACTTGGTCGATGGCGCTGTTGCCGAAGATCGACATCCAGGCCAGGGTAAAGCCCAGCGGGATCAGCAGCACGCCAAACACGAACTCACGGATGGTCCGGCCACGGGAGATACGCGCAATGAACAGGCCCACAAACGGCGACCATGCGATCCACCAGGCCCAATAAAAGACGGTCCAGCCACCCAGCCAGTCGCTTGGCTTGTCGTAGGCGTACACGTCGAAACTCTTGGTCGGCAGCGAGCCGAGGTAGTCACCGATGTTTTGCACCAGGGTGTTGAGCAAATGCTGGGTCGGCCCGGCAAATAGCACAAACAACAGCAGCGCGCAGGCCAGCAGCATGTTGATATCGGACATCACCCGCACGCCTTTATCGACGCCGGCAATTGCCACCAAAATGGCAGCGCCCATCATCAGCGTGATCAGGCCCACCTGCACCCATTGGGTGTGCGGCATGCCGAACAGGTAGTCGAGGCCAGAATTGAGGTGCAACACCCCAAAGCCCATATCAGCGCCCAAACCGAACACCGTGGCGATGATGCCGAAACCATCCACGGCATACCCGATCGGGCCATTGATGCGCTTGCCGATCAGCGGGTAAAGCGCCGAGCGCAGCGCCAGCGGCAGGTTGTGGCGGTACGCAAAGTACGCCAGTGCCATACCGACAAAGGCAAACACACCCCAGCCGTGCAGGCCCCAGTGCAAGAACAGCAACTGCATACCCTGACGCGCCGCCTCGGCGTTACCGGCAGGGCCTTGCGGCGGGTTGAGCATGTGCGTCAGGGGTTCGGACACGCAGAAGAAAAATAGCGTGATGCTGATCCCGGCGGCAAAGAGCATGCCCGCCCAGGACAGGTAACTGAACTCAGGTTCGTCGTGGTCGGCACCGAGCTTGATCTTGCCGTAGCCGGACAAGGCGGTGACGACCACGAAGATCAGATACAGGGTCATCGCTAGCATGTAGTACCAGCCGACCGTATTGGCCGCCCAGTTTTGTGCTGCCAGCAGCCATTCACCGGCCGCTGCGGGCATGGCAATCACCACCACCCCAAAGATCAGAATAAAGATCGCCGCGAAGTAAAAAACCGGCGGGTTCATGCGAATGGAAGACGTCTCAGACGTCAGGGGTACACTCATTGGATGTGCACCTTATAGAGGTAAAACGAGAGCAAAAAGAGCGGATTCGGCAAAGGTAAGCCTCCTGTTGTGAGCGGGCAGCGGACCACCGTTTTAAGTTGAACACGTATTCAAGTTAAACATGGATGGCCTTTTAGAACTAATCGCTGCCCACGGCTTCACGTCTAATACGTTAGCGCATGGCAAGGTATGACACATGGCCATGATCAACGTTCAGCCGTTGTCACAAGGGGCTTTCAGCGCGAAGAGGGCACTGATGAAAAAGAGGGATTTTCAGCGATGAAAAAAATTCAGAAAAAATTCTTCCCCCCGCGCATTTGATCAAAAAACAGACAAATCCAGCGGCCGAATCGCCCCCATCCAGATCGCATGTTCGGTGTGGTCCAGCAGGTCGTCTCCCGTCTCGGGGTGCAGAAACACCACCAGCCCATAGCGATGCAGCGCCAGCCACGGCAAGACCACGCCGATCAACTCCGGGCCGAATGCCAACTGGCAGCTCCAGTCGGGGTGCGGGCCGACCGGTTTTTCGTGGACGCGGCCCATGTGCAGCTTGAAAAGGCGCGTGGCTTCTTCGGCAAGTGCACGCGCCTGGTCGAGGGTCGTGGCGTCAAAATAGAGGTGGGCGTGATAGCCCTTGATGCGTTGCATGAGTGCCTCTTGAAGACGATGCCAAGGGTGGGGGCGCTTTACAGCGCCAGCAACCTGCGCAATTGAGCCAGTGCGGGGGCGGTGTCGGGGCGCACGCCGCGCCATACAAAGAAGGCTTCTGCCGCCTGTTCGGCCAGCATCCCTAACCCGTCCATGACTTGGCCTGCACCCTGTTGGACGGCCCACGCGCAAAACGGCGTCGGCTCTTTGCCATACATCATGTCGTAGCACAGGGTGTTGCCCGGCTCGATCAGGCTGCTGGCAATGGGCGGGACTTCACCGGCCAGGCTGGCCGATGTCGCGTTGATGATCAGATCCACCGGTTCGCGCAACCAGTCAAACCCACTGGCCGCCACGGGGCCAAGGTCGCTGAACAGTTCGGCCAGCCCTTCGGCTTTCTCGACCGTGCGGTTGGCGATGGTCACTGAGGCCGGGCCTTGCGCCAGAATCGGCTCCAGTGCGCCACGCACCGCGCCACCGGCGCCGAGGATGAGGATGCGTTTGCCCTTGAGGCCGAAACCCGCATTGACCGTCAAATCACGCACCAGCCCGGCGCCGTCGGTGTTATCGCCCAGCAAACTGCCATCAGCCAGTTTGCTCAGGGTGTTCACCGCGCCGGCTCGTTGCGCACGGGCACTCAGTTGGCTGGCCAGTTGGTAAGCCTGCTCCTTGAAGGGCACGGTCACATTCGCCCCGCGACCTTCTTTGAAGAACGCGGTGGCGCAGCCCTGAAAATCATCCAGCGGCGCCAGCAGGGTGTCGTACTGCATGGCCTGCCCGGTTTGCTCGGCAAACAAGCGGTGCAACACCGGCGATTTGCTATGGGCAATCGGGTTACCAAAAACGACGTAACGGTCCATCAGGCAAATTCCTCAGGCAATGTCAGGCGTTGGCCAGCCAGTCTCGGTCTTGCAGGAAGTAGTCGGTCAGGCGCGCTTCCGGGCTGCCGGGCTCGGCTTTCCAGTCGTAGCCCCAGCGCACCTGCGGCGGCAATGACATCAGGATCGACTCGGTACGGCCACCGGACTGCAAGCCGAACAAGGTGCCACGATCGTAGACCAGATTGAACTCGACGTAGCGGCCACGGCGAAACTCTTGAAACTCGCGCTGCTGCGCTGTGTATTCATCCGCCTTGCGGCGCTGAACGATCGGCAGGTAGGCGTCGATGTACGCGTCGCCGATGGCACGAATGAAGGCGAAACAGGTGTCGAAATCCCATTCGTTCAGGTCATCAAAAAACAGACCGCCAATGCCACGCGGCTCGTTGCGGTGCTTGATGTGGAAGTAGGTGTCGCACCAGGCTTTGTAACGCGGGTACACCTCGGCGCCAAACGGCGCGCAGGCCTGCTCGGCAATGCGGTGCCAGTGCACGCAGTCTTCTTCGACGGCGTAGTAGGGCGTGAGGTCGAAACCACCACCAAACCACCACACCGGCTCTTCCCCTTCTTTTTCAGCGATGAAAAAGCGCACGTTGGCGTGGGAAGTCGGCACATGCGGGTTGTGCGGGTGGATCACCAGCGACACACCCAGCGCCTCAAAACCGCGGCCCGCCAGTTCAGGGCGATGCGCGCTGGCGGACGGCGGCAAACCGCTGCCGAAGACGTGGGAAAAGTTGACGCCACCTTTTTCGATCACGTGGCCGTTTTCGATCACGCGTGTACGACCGCCGCCACCTGCCGGACGCTGCCAGGCGTCTTCAACGAAGCGCGTGCCGCCGTCTTCGGTTTCCAGAGCGTTGCAAATACGGTCTTGAAGGTCGAGCAGATAGGCTTTCACAGCCTCGGTGCGGGTAGTCATGACATCACCTTGAATAGGTCAAAGCTACGCGGCACTTCGTCAGAGCGGGGCCGGCGGCAAAGGGCCGCTAGCATAACACCGCGTCCCGCTTCCTCGCAGTTGACGAAGATCACGCTTAAGCGTTGGATGTAGCCTTCGTGAACCCAGCGAGGACAGTGCAGATGGCTAAACGTATTCAGTTTCGGGCCCACGGCGGCCCTGAAGTGCTTGAGTTTGTTGACTACTCCCCCGCCGAGCCGGGCCCGCAGCAGGTGCGGGTGCGCAATGAGGCCATCGGTCTTAATTTCATCGACACCTATTACCGCGGCGGTTTGTACCCGCTGCCCGAGCTCCCATCCGGGCTGGGCAACGAAGGGGCAGGGGTGGTGGATGCCATCGGCAGCGACGTACGCAACGTTAACGTTGGCGACCGCGTGGCCTACGGCACCGGCCCGCTGGGGGCTTACAGCGAGTTGCACGTATTACCCGCCGCAAATGTGGTGAAGCTGCCCGACGACATTTCGTGCGAAGAGGCCGCCGCCGTAATGCTGAAAGGCCTGACGGTGCAGTACTTGTTGCGTCAGACCTATGAACTCAAGGGTGGCGAAACCATTCTGTTCCACGCGGCAGCCGGTGGCGTGGGTTCGATTGCCTGCCAATGGGCCAAGGCGCTGGGCGTACAGCTGATCGGCACGGTCAGTTCTCCGAAAAAAGCGGCATTGGCCAAAAAGCTGGGTGCGTGGGCAACCATCGACTACAGCCACGAAGATGTGGCCCAACGCGTGCTGGAACTGACCGACGGTAAGAAATGCCCCGTGGTCTATGACGGTGTCGGTAAAGATACCTGGCTGACGTCCCTGGACTGCCTGTCACTGCGTGGCTTGATGGTCAGCTTCGGTAACGCGTCGGGTGCCGTGACGGGGGTGAATTTGGGGATTTTGTCGCAGAAGGGCTCGTTGTATGTGACCCGGCCAACACTGGCGTCCTACGCCAATACCCCTGAAAACCTGCAGAAAATGGCGGACGAGCTGTTCGACATGATCCGCAGCGACAATATTGTGGTGGACATCAGCCAGCGCTTTGCCTTGAAGGATGCCGCTCAGGCACAAACCGAACTCTCAGCGCGCCGCACAACCGGCTCGACCATTCTGGTGCCTTGAGTTCAAACAACCGATTGCCGCTGCCGAAGGCCTCGCAGCCTGCGACAGCGGCCCCGATTTGAATCAGGCCGGGCGAACCACGTTGCCGGTCGCCAGATCGCGAATCAGGCTCGGATTCTTACGCCCGCCCAGGTTGCCACCCAACACATGGTCAATTTGCCCACGGAAGTACTGCTCCACCTTCAGTCGCGTGCGCGCAGCCGGCAAACCCGCCGGGTTGGCTGACGTCGATACGACAGGCCCTACCAATGAACACAGTTCGCGCACCAGCGGGTGATCGCTCACGCGCAACGCCACGGTGTCGTGCACGCCAGTGATCCACTCGGGCAACAAGCCCTGATGCGGCACCAGCCAGGTGTTCGGCCCCGGCCAGGTGCTGGCCATGCGGTCGAGCCAGTCCTGCGGGAAGTCTTCAAACAGGAAGTCGAACTGATGAATATTGTCGGCAACCAAAATCAGGCCTTTATCCACAGGCCTCGACTTGATGGCCAGCAGCCGTTCTACCGCGTCCTCATCCCATGGGTCGCAACCCAAACCCCAGACAGCTTCGGTGGGATAGGCAATCACCGCGCCCGCGCGAATGGCGGTTGCGGCTTGCTGTACGCGCCAGGTGCTGATCATTGAATGTCTCCAGATATGTGCTGTGCGCAAGTGTACTTAGCTGGCGCGAGCAAACCAACGTCCACCCTCCAGGACGACGCGGCCTTCAAGCTCCAGTTCGGTCAGGGCGGCGAGCAGTGCAGGCAACGCCCAGCCGCTGGCACTGGCCAGTCCTTCGCTGGTGTAAGGCGAAGCCTGCAACAATTGCACAAGCGGATGACAACTTGGCGTAAACAATTCACCGGTTGGCACCGCCATTGAGCGCCAGCCGCGTAACCCTTCCAGAATGTGCTCGACGGTTTCCACCAGCGTAGCCCCGTCGCGGATCAATTGATGACAGCCCCGTGCGCCAGGATGGTGGATGGAACCGGGCATGGCGTACACCTCTCGTCCCTGCTCGGCGGCAAGACGCGCAGTAATCAGCGAGCCACTGGCCACACTGGCTTCAACGACCAATACGCCCAGGGATAGACCGCTGATAATGCGATTGCGCCGCGGGAAGTTGCTGGCGTGCGGCCCGGCGTCCAGCGGGAACTCTGAAACAACGGCACTGCCGCTCGCAATCATGGCGTCGGCCAGAGCACGATGGCGCTGTGGATAAAGTTTTTGCAACCCGGTGCCGAGCACCCCCACCGTCTGACCGCCGATGTCCAGCGCGGCTTGATGTGCGGCGCCATCAATCCCCAGCGCCAGACCACTGGTAATGACAAATCCGGCGCCTGCCAAGGCGCGCGAAAACGCGCTGGCGGTGTCCAGTCCCGGCCGCGAAGCGCGTCGGCTGCCGACCATTGCCAACTGGGGTTTTTCCAAAATCGACGGCTCACCTGCCACGAACAACAGGGGCGGCGCGTCGCTGAGTTCAGCCAGTAACGCCGGGTAATCGGGCTGGTCGTGGAGCAGCACGTGCTGGTTGCAGCCCTCAAGCCAGCGCAATGCAGCGCTTGCGCCGTCGCGCACCTCAACACTGCGCCGGGCTTGTGCGCAGACCGACGGCAAGCCCAACGCCCGCCACGCACTGGCAGGCGCACTCAGCGCCGAGCTGGCTGAGCCAAAGGCATTGAACAGGGTGTAAAAACGACGAGGTCCTACTTCGGGCAAGCGATGCAGGCGCAAACGCGCTTCCAGCTCGGCCGGGGAAATACGCGAACATTCAGACAGCGACATAGGATCATCCTTGATCTGTTTCAGCAGCGTTACGAAGTCAACAACCTGTGGATAACTCTGTTAACAAGTTGTTCGGGAAATTCACCCACCGGGGTGGCGGGGTGTGTCGATACCCTTGAAATACAGGGCGCATCCCCCACCTTAGTAGAACGATTCAGCCAGACACCGAAGAGGCAAAAGGCCACTTGGCAGAATCCCATGAGAAGTGGGCAATACACCTCAGGCCCTGCAAGCATCCGACTCACAATCAACGCAGGCGGGGCCTGAGTTTCAGGACCAGAAGGCAGCTGTAAAACCAGGCCACGGGTGTCATATCCGCTGACAAACGAGCCCTCACCGGTCGGTTTCAAAGTGCTACAAGCGCCAGACCGCAAGGCGTACGTACCCTGCAGCCCGGCAGCTAGTCGTTTCATCCGCGGGTGAATCCCTTTATTATGTGCGCTCGCGTGAAACGCCTGAGCCCGAGCGGGTTCTCTCTGAAAGAGACGTTTTGCACAGGTTGCCCGAGTCCTCAGGACCCACCTGACAACCGTTATTAATCTTTCATACAGTGCAGCAATTACGCCTATGGCCATCTTGAACATCCTCGAATTCCCAGACTCGCGACTACGCACCATCGCCAAGCCCGTGGAGGTTGTGGACGACGAAGTGCGTCAGTTGATCGACGACATGTTTGAAACCATGTACGAAGCGCCCGGCATCGGCCTGGCAGCGACCCAGGTCAACGTCCACAAGCGCATCGTGGTCATGGACCTGAGCGAAGACCGCAGCGCACCGATGGTCTTCATCAACCCGGCGTTCGAAACCCTGACTGACGAGATGGACCAGTACCAGGAAGGTTGCCTGTCAGTGCCGGGTTTCTATGAAAACGTAGATCGCCCGCAACGCGTCAAAATCAACGCGCTGGACCGTGATGGCAAACCGTTCGAAATGATTGCCGAGGGTTTGCTGGCCGTGTGCATCCAGCACGAGTGCGATCACCTCAACGGCAAGCTGTTCGTCGATTACCTGTCTAATCTCAAGCGTGACCGGATCAAGAAGAAGCTGGAAAAACTGCACCGCCAGAACGCTTGACCGGCCCTGCGGCTGCCGCCCACGCACGCGCCTGAGATCCCGCGCGAGGCGGCTGTGTTCCGAGGCAACACCGGTATGCCTGAAGCCCCCGCCGCCGGGGGCTGGCACGGCAGCGGATACCGGTAGTTCCCGGGATTATTCCCGCGCATTCCCCCATTCCAAGTGAGTAATCCATGACTGAGCCACTGCGCATCGTCTTTGCTGGCACCCCAGAATTCGCCGCTGAACACCTCAAGGCACTGCTCGACAGCCCTTACGAGATTGTTGCGGTTTACACCCAACCGGACCGTCCGGCCGGGCGCGGGCAAAAGCTGATGCCAAGCCCGGTCAAGCAACTCGCGCAGGAACACTCTATTGCTGTCATGCAGCCGCCCACTTTGCGTGCGCCTGAAGCCCAGGCTGAACTGGCTGCGCTCAAGCCGGACTTGATGGTCGTAGTGGCCTATGGCCTGATCCTGCCGCAAGCCGTGCTGGATATTCCACGTCTGGGCTGTATCAACAGTCACGCCTCGCTGCTGCCACGCTGGCGCGGTGCGGCGCCGATCCAGCGGGCCATTGAAGCGGGCGACAGCAAAAGCGGCGTGACCGTAATGCACATGGAGGCGGGTCTAGACACCGGCCCCATGCTGCTAACGGCCGTTACCCCTATCACGCGTGAAGACACCGGCGGCAGCCTGCATGATCGTCTGGCCGAGCTGGGCCCGCCTGCGGTGATCGAAGCCATTGCCGGCCTGGCCGCCGGCACGTTGGTTGGCGAGGTGCAGGATGACAGCCTCGCGACCTACGCCCACAAGCTGAACAAAGACGAAGCACGCATCGACTGGAATCGTCCGGCAAGTGAGCTTGAGCGACAGATTCGCGCGTTCAACCCATGGCCGATTTGCCACACCACGTTGAATGGCGAAACCATGAAGGTGCTTGCAGCAAATGTGCCTTACCTGAAGCATGAGCAAGCACCGGGAACCATTTTAGGCGCATCCAAAGAAGGCCTTCTGGTGAGCTGCGGGAAGGGCGCGTTGCGCCTGACACGCCTGCAATTACCCGGTGGCAAAGCGCTGAACTTCAGCGACTTTTTCAACAGCCGCCGTGAGAAATTCGCTATCGGCACCACCCTCGGTGAAACGGAAAAAGCCCAATGAACCCGCGTCTGGCCGCCGCCAAGGCACTGACTGCTGTTCTGAACGGCAAAGCCTCGCTCAACAGCTCATTGCCGTTACAACTGGATAAAGTCGAAGTCCGCGACCGCGGCCTGACCCAAGACCTCGCATTCGGCACGGCACGCTGGCAGCCACGCCTGTCCGCGCTGGCCAACAAGCTGTTGCAAAAGCCGTTCAAAGCAGCAGACGCCGACGTCGAGGCTTTGCTACTTGTCGGCCTGTATCAACTGCTCTACACCCGCATTCCCGCGCACGCCGCCATCGGTGAAACCGTGGGTTGCGCCGACAAGCTGAAAAAACCGTGGGCCAAAGGCCTGCTGAACGCCGTGTTGCGTAACGCCCAGCGCGAAAGCGAGGCATTGTTGGCCGAGCTGGAACACGATCCGGTGGTGCGCACGGCGCACCCGCGCTGGTTGCAAAAATCCCTGAAAGCATTCTGGCCTGAGCAATGGGAAGCCATTTGCGCAGCCAATAACGCGCATCCCCCTATGATTCTGCGGGTTAATCGTCGCCATCATCGACGTGATGCCTACCTGCAATTGCTGGCGGACGCCGGTGTCGAGGCGACGCCGTGTGTATTCAGTCAGGACGGCATCGTGCTGGCTGAAGCCTGTGACGTGCGGAACCTGCCAGGCTTCGCCGAAGGCTGGATCAGCGTGCAGGACGAAGCCGCGCAACTGGCTGCCGACTTGCTCGATCTGGCCCCCGGCCAGCGCGTGCTCGACGCCTGCTGCGCACCGGGTGGCAAAACCTGTCACATCCTTGAAGTTGAACCCACGCTGGCAGGGGTTGTGGCTGTGGATCTGGAAGCCAAGCGTCTGGTGCGTGTGCGCGAGAACCTTGAGCGCCTGGGCTTGAGTGCCGAATTGATCGCTGCTGACGGCCGCGACACCGCCACGTGGTGGGACGGCAAGCCCTTCCAGCGCATTTTGCTGGATGCGCCTTGCTCCGCGACGGGCGTGATCCGACGTCACCCGGACATCAAGCTGACACGCCAACCAGACGACATCGCCGCCCTCGCGGCCCTGCAAGGCGAGTTGCTGGACGCAATGTGGCCGACGCTCGACGTCGGAGGCATTCTGCTCTACGCCACGTGCTCGACGCTGCCGACCGAGAACACCGAGGTGATTGAAGCGTTCCTTGCCCGCACACCGGGTGCGCGTGAGCTGGACATCGCCGGGGATTTCGGCCTCAAGCAACCGCACGGGCGCCAGTTACTGGCCCAGGAAGGCGGGCATGATGGCTTCTACTACGCCAAATTGATCAAGATCGCAGCTGCTCGCGGCTAATCGAGAACAGGAAATGACGGCATGAAAATCATCATCCTCGGCGCAGGCCAGGTCGGCGGCACCCTGGCAGAGCATCTGGCCAGTGAAGCCAACGACATCACAGTGGTCGATACCGACGGCGAACGCCTGCGCGACCTCGGTGACCGCCTCGACATCCGCACCATTCAGGGCCGCGCCTCGTTGCCCAATGTGCTGCGTCAGGCAGGCGCCGACGATGCCGACATGCTGGTGGCGGTGACCAACAGCGACGAGACCAACATGGTCGCCTGCCAGGTGGCGTACTCGCTGTTCCACACCCCGACCAAAATTGCCCGGGTGCGCGAATCGGCCTACCTGAGCCGCGGTGAAGAGCTGTTCGACAACGACGCGATTCCGGTCGATGTGCTAATCAGCCCCGAGCAGGTCGTGACCAATTACATCAAACGCCTGATCGAACACCCCGGCGCCTTGCAAGTGATCGACTTTGCTGAAGGCAAAGCACAACTGGTGGCGGTGAAGGCGTACTACGGCGGCCCGCTGATTGGTCAGCAATTGCGCCAATTGCGCGAACATATGCCGAACGTGGATACACGCGTGGCGGCTATTTTCCGACGTGATCGTCCGATTACCCCCCGTGGCGATACCGTGATCGAGGCAGACGACGAAGTCTTTTTCATCGCAGCCCGCGCCAACATTCGCGCTGTGATGAGCGAAATGCGCCGCCTGGACGAGAGCTACAAGCGCATCGTGATTGCCGGTGGTGGACAGATCGGTGAGCGGCTGGCCGAGGCCATTGAAAGCCGTTATCAGGTCAAGATCATCGAAATGAGCGCTGCACGCTGCCGCTATCTGTCGGACACGCTCGACAGCACGGTGGTGCTGCAAGGCAGCGCCTCGGACCGCGACCTGATGCTCGAGGAAAACATCGCCGACGCCGACCTGTTCCTGGCACTGACCAACGATGACGAAGCCAACATCATGTCGTCGCTGCTGGCCAAGCGTCTGGGGGCCAAGAAGGTCATGACCATCATCAACAACCCCGCGTATGTGGACCTGATTCAGGGCGGCGAAATCGACATCGCAATCAGCCCTCAATTGGCCACCATCGGCACCTTGCTGGCCCACGTGCGCCGCGGCGATATCGTCAGCGTGCACTCTCTGCGGCGCGGTGCGGCCGAGGCCATCGAAGCCATCGCCCACGGTGACTCGAAGTCGAGCAAGGTCATCGGACGGCGCATCGGTGAGATCCACTTGCCACCGGGCACCACCATTGGCGCGATCATTCGTGATGAAGAAGTGCTGATTGCACACGACGCCACCGTCATCAATGCGGGTGACCACGTGATTTTGTTCCTTGTGGATAAAAAGCATATTCGCGACGTCGAGAAGCTGTTCCACGTAGGACTGAGCTTTTTCTAAGGAGCCAGACGGATGTTGGATTCACTCGAAAAGATGCTGGCCAAGGGTGTGGATAACGCATTGCTGCGTTTTGGACTGGGCAAGGGTTATCTCGACCTTGGGGATAACCTCAAGGCGGCAGAGCATCTGCAACGCTGCGTGACATTCGACCCCAAGTATTCCGCTGCGTGGAAGTTGTTGGGCAAAGCGTACGTGGCGGCAGGGGATCGGGATGCGGCGCGCTCGGCGTGGGAGCAGGGGCTTGCGGCAGCGCAGGCCCACGGCGACAAACAGGCCGAAAAAGAAATGACCGTGTTTTTGAAGAAGCTCGACAAGTAGTCACTGCCGTAACCTGCGCCAGCAACTACAAGGTCTATGGGAGGGCGCTTCAGTACCAGCGCGCTTCGCCCGGCGGACGCTTTTTGAAGCGTTTCATGCTCCACATGTACTGGCTCGGGTAAGCCCGCACATATTTCTCCACCACTTGGCTCATCGCTTTGCACGACGTTTCTGTGTCGGTGCTGTACATGGCTTCAGGCGCCGCCTCAAGAATCACTTTGAAGCCCGAGCCGTCAGGCAGGCGCAAGGCGTGCAGGAACACCCCCACGGCTTTGCCGCCCGCCAGCATGTTGGGCACAAACTTGCTGGTCAGGGCCATGGTGCCGAGGAACGGTACGAAGATACCCGCCGATTCCGCGGGCTCCGGGTCTGCCGGGATGCCGACCTGACCGCCTTTGCGCACTTCTTTGATGACACTCAGGATGCCTTCTTTGGTCGACGCCGCCACGCGGTTGCCCAATTGCACGCGCTGTTTGCGCAGCAGTTCGTCCACGGCCTTGAGCTTGGGCGGGCGGTAGAAAATGATCGGCTTGCACTGGCTGCAATAGAAGTGATTGAGCACTTCCCAGTTACCCAGGTGGCTCGTGATCCCGACCACACCCTTGCCGGAGGCCAGAGCGTCCTTGAGCACGTCCAGCCCTTCAACTTCACGCACCAGGTCGATGGAACGCTGGGCAGGCCAGATCCACGCGCAGGCGCTTTCCGTCAGGCTTTTGCCGATGTCCTTAAGGCTTTGGCCCACCAGTTGCTCACGGGCAACCGGGTCCATTTCCGGGAAGCATTTCGCGAGGTTGATCCGCACCACTTCCCGCGAACGGTTGGGCAGTTTCCACATCAGCCAGCCGATGGCCGAGCCCACACGCTGCACTGCACCCCACGGGAGCATGGCAAACACGCGCAACGCCCCGACCAACAAGGCACCTTTAAACTTTTCCACAGGGGGGTTCCCATTCAATACAAAAAACAGCGTTTGTAGTCGCGGCCGAGGCAAGCGGCTGCGACCACGGGGTTCAAGAGTGGCCAGCATTCTAACCGCCGTTTGCCAGCTCCGCGTAGCGGTAGCAGGTGGTGGCGTGGTCCATGACCATGCCACTGGCTTGCATGAAGGCGTAGCAAATGGTCGGGCCGACGAACGTGAACCCGGCTTTTTTCAAGCCTTTGCTCATGGCTTCGGCCTCGGGCGTAACCGCCGGAAACTCATGCCGTTCGGTGAAGTGATTGATCTTGGGCGTCCCTCCCACAAACGACCACAAGAACGCCACCGGGTTGTCCAACGCCAGCCAGGCCTGGGCATTGCGCCGGGCACCCGCCACTTTCAGGCGGTTGCGAATGATCCCCGGATCTTGCAGCAACCTCTCTATTTCGGCGTCGCTCATGACCGCCAGGCGCTCGGCATCAAAGCCGAACATGACCTTGCGATAGTGCTCGCGTTTCTTCAGAACCGTGATCCATGACAGGCCCGCCTGGAACCCTTCGAGCAATAACAACTCGAACAACCCGTGCGCATCGCGCAACGGCACGCCCCACTCAAGATCGTGATAGGCCATGTACAGAGGGTCATCCGAACACCAGAAACAACGTGCCATAAAGGCTCCAAGAGGTGGAGGCGCGACCGAATCGGGTATACTCCCGCTCTTTAAATCGCAGCCCAAGAAACAGGTGAATTTGTGAGCCAGCCTACGCCAGCAGTGCGTACCTTCCAAGACTTGATCCTCGCCCTCCAGCAATACTGGGCCGAGCAAGGTTGTGTGGTGCTTCAGCCCTACGATATGGAAGTGGGCGCCGGCACATTCCATACCGCCACTTTTTTGCGCTCCCTGGGCCCAGAAACGTGGAACGCCGCTTATGTGCAGCCCAGTCGTCGTCCGACTGACGGCCGCTACGGCGAAAACCCGAACCGTTTGCAGCACTACTACCAGTTCCAGGTGGTATTGAAGCCAAACCCGCCTAATTTCCAGGAGCTGTACCTGGGCTCGCTGAAACACATCGGCCTCGACCCGCTGGTGCACGACATCCGTTTCGTTGAAGACAACTGGGAATCGCCAACACTGGGCGCCTGGGGTCTGGGCTGGGAAATCTGGCTCAACGGCATGGAAGTCACCCAGTTCACCTACTTCCAGCAAGTAGGCGGTATTGAGTGCTACCCGGTAACCGGCGAAATCACCTACGGTCTTGAGCGACTGGCGATGTACCTGCAAGGCGTGGATTCCGTCTACGACCTGGTCTGGACTGACGGCCCGTTCGGCAAAGTGACCTACGGCGACGTGTTCCACCAGAACGAAGTCGAGCAGTCGACTTACAACTTCGAACACGCCAACGTCGACAAACTGTTTGAACTGTTCGATTTCTACGAAAGCGAAGCCAAGCGCCTGATCGAACTCGACCAGCCGCTGCCGTTGCCAAGCTACGAAATGGTGCTCAAGGCGTCGCACACCTTCAACTTGCTGGATGCGCGCCGGGCCATTTCCGTGACGGCTCGTCAGCAGTACATCCTGCGTGTGCGTACCCTGGCGCGTTCGGTGGCTCAGGCGTACCTCGAAGCTCGCGCCAAGTTGGGCTTCCCGATGGCACCCCCTGATTTGCGTGATGAAGTGTTGGCTAAGTTGGAGGCTGCACAATGAGTGCTCAAGATTTTCTGGTTGAACTGGGCACTGAAGAACTGCCACCAAAAGCCCTCAACACACTGGCCGAAGCCTTTCTCGCCGGGATTGAAAAGGGCCTGCAAAACGCTGGCCTGAACTTCTCTGCGAAAAAAGTCTACGCGGCGCCGCGTCGTCTGGCCGTGCTGTTGACGCAGCTCGACACTCAGCAGCCGGACCGCAGCATCAACATCGACGGCCCGCCACGTCAGGCCGCATTCGATGCTGAAGGCAACCCGACTCAGGCAGCCTTGGGTTTTGCCAAAAAATGCGGCGTTGAACTGAGCGAAATCGATCAAAGCGGTCCGAAACTGCGTTTCAGCCAGGTGATTGTAGGCAAGCCGACCGCCAGCCTGCTGCCGACCATCGTTGAAGATTCATTGAATGACTTGCCGATTCCAAAGCGCATGCGCTGGGGCGCGCGCAAGGAAGAATTCGTACGTCCGACCCAGTGGCTGGTCATGCTGCTGGGCGATGAAGTGGTCGACTGCACGATCCTTGCGCAGAAAGCCGGTCGCGACTCCCGTGGTCACCGCTTCCACCACCCTGAAAGCGTGCGTATCACCTCGCCCGCCAACTACCTTGAGGACCTGCGCAAAGCCTACGTACTGGCGGACTTCAACGAGCGCCGTGAGCTGATTGCCAAACGCGTGGCCGAGTTGGCGACGCTGCAGGAAGGCACCGCCATCGTGCCGCCAAGCCTGCTCGACGAAGTGACTGCGCTGGTCGAATGGCCTGTGCCGCTGGTGTGCTCGTTCGAAGAACGCTTCCTTGATGTACCGCAAGAAGCGCTGATTACCACCATGCAGGACAACCAGAAGTATTTCTGCCTGCTGGACGTGGATGGCAAGTTGCTGCCGCGCTTTATCACCGTGGCCAATATTGAGAGCAAAGACCCGCAGCAGATCATCTCGGGTAACGAGAAAGTCGTGCGCCCACGCCTGACGGACGCCGAGTTCTTCTTCAAGCAAGACAAGAAGCAGACGCTCGAAGACTTCAACCTGCGCCTGCAAAACGTGGTGTTCCAGGCGCAATTGGGCAGCGTGTTCGACAAAGCCGAGCGCGTGTCCAAATTGGCCGCATTCATCGCGCCGCGCATTGGCGGCGACGCCCAGCGTGCTGCTCGTGCAGGCTTGTTGTCCAAGTGCGACCTGGCCACTGAAATGGTTGGCGAGTTCCCGGAAATGCAAGGCATTGCCGGTTATTACTACGCCCTCAATGACGGCGAGCCGGAAGACGTTGCACTGGCGCTCAACGAGCAGTACATGCCACGTGGCGCAGGCGCTGAACTGCCGGGCACCCTGACCGGTGCAGCAGTGGCCATCGCTGACAAGCTCGACACCCTGGTCGGCATCTTCGGTATTGGCATGTTGCCAACCGGCAGCAAAGACCCGTATGCCTTGCGCCGTGCTGCGCTGGGAATCTTGCGCATCCTGATCGAGAAAAAGCTCGACCTCGACCTGACTGAAGCCGTGAATTTCGCGGTTACAGCGTTCGGCGCCAAGATCAAGTCGGCGGGGCTGGCGGATCAAGTGCTGGAGTTCATCTTCGACCGCCTGCGTGCGCGCTATGAAGACGAAGGCGTGGACGTGGCAACTTACCTCTCGGTACGTGCCCTGCAACCGACCTCGGCGCTGGACTTCGATCAGCGCGTGCAAGCCGTTCAGGCGTTCCGTCAATTGCCGGAAGCCGCAGCACTGGCTGCCGTGAACAAGCGCGTTTCGAACCTGTTGAGCAAAGTGGACGGCAAGGTGTCGACCCACGTTGAAGCCAAGTTCTTCGACAACGCCAGCGAGTTCTCGCTGTACTCGGCCATTCAAAAGGCCGATGAAGCGGTACAGCCGATGGCTGCCGCCCGTCAGTACAACGAAGCGTTGACCCGTCTGGCCGCTCTGCGCGAGCCGGTGGATGCATTCTTCGAAGCCGTGATGATCAACGCCGACGACGCCAATGTGCGGGCTAACCGCTACGCATTGCTGGCGCGCCTACGCGGTCTGTTCCTCGGCGTTGCCGACATCTCGCTGCTGGGCTAAGGGGCTGCTGTTGAAACTGGTGATTCTCGATCGGGACGGCGTGATCAATTACGACTCCGACGCTTACATCAAGTCTGTCGAGGAGTGGATCCCGCTCCCCGGCGCGATCGAGGCTATCGCGCAGTTGAGCAAGGCCGGCTGGACGGTGTCCATCGCCACCAACCAGTCCGGCATTGCACGCGGTTACTACGACCTCGCCACCCTGAACGCCATGCACGCCCGTCTCCGGGCGCTAGTGGCGGAGCAGGGCGGCGAAGTTGGCTTGATTGTTTTTTGCCCGCATGGGCCCGATGAGGGTTGTGCCTGTCGCAAGCCAAAACCCGGCATGTTGCGCACGATTGCCGAGCATTACGGCGTTGATTTACATGAATGTTGGTTTGTGGGCGACAGTTTGGGTGACTTGCAAGCTGCAGAAGCCGTCGGTTCACAGCCTGTTTTGGTAAAAACCGGAAAAGGCGAAAAAACGTTCGAAAAAAATCTGCCGGCTACTACCCTGATTTTTGACGATCTGGCGGCAGTTGCCGCAGAACTTATCCACACATAAGGCATTTTTGAACACCGGCTGACGTCCGTTGCCCAGGTCTGTTCACAAATGCGTTATCCGCAACGGTAAAAGCCTCTATGTCGATCCTGCAGGCCATCAGAACTTTTTTCTTTTACCTGCTGTTGGGCACCAGCTCGCTGCTGTGGTGCTCGCTGAGTTTTTTTGTCGCCCCCTTTCTGCCGTTCCGTGCGCGTTATCGTTTTATCAACGTGTACTGGTGCCGCTGTGCACTGTGGCTGACACGGGTGTTCCTGAACATTCACGTTGAGGTCAAGGGCGCAGAAAATGTCCCGCAGCGCCCGTGCGTGATTCTGGCCAACCACCAAAGTACCTGGGAGACGTTTTTTCTCTCGGCTTACTTTCAACCGCTGAGCCAGGTGCTCAAACGGGAGCTGTTGTATGTGCCGTTCTTTGGTTGGGCCATGGCCATGCTGCGCCCCATCGCCATCGACCGTGAAAACCCGAAGGCGGCACTCAAACACATTGCTAAAAAGGGCGACGAGCTGCTCAAGGACAACATTTGGGTGCTGATTTTCCCGGAGGGCACGCGGGTTCCCTACGGCACGGTGGGCAAGTTCTCACGGGGCGGTACGGCGCTGGCGGTCAACGCAGAATTGCCTGTCTTGCCGATTGCGCATAACGCGGGCAAGTACTGGCCCAAAGAGGGCTGGGCGAAAAAACCCGGCACTATTGAAGTGGTCATTGGCGAACCGATGTACGCCAACGGCACTGGCCCACGGGCAATTGCCGAACTCAATGACCGGGTTCAAGCCTGGAACGAGCAAGCCCAGCGCGACATGGGTTCCCTCCCGCCCGTGGCGGCACCGGCAGATGCATCGCTAAGCTGAGGCAAATTGTGGATAACGTGTGCACAAGTTTTGGATTTCTTTCTAAAAACGCCTGTAACTCGATGATTTAATTACTTATTTCTCGGTATGACTTTTTAGCTAAAAACGTGCATAAGTTTTTCTAAGGCACAAAAAAACCGGCGCTTTGGCCGGTTTTTTTGTGCGCTTCGTACACCGTTTTACTGTGGCCTGGGCCGGTTCACACCGCGCCCTAAACCTTATCGATGTTCACGTCTTTAGTTTCCTTGAGGCACAGCATCCCCACCACCAGACTGACCCCGGTAATCAGCACCGGGTACCACAGCCCGTAAAAGATATCGCCGGTGTACACCACCAGCGCGAACGAGACGGTGGGCAAGAAGCCACCAAACCAGCCATTGCCGATGTGGTACGGCAGCGACATCGAGGTGTAGCGGATGCGGGTCGGGAACAGTTCCACCATCACGGCTGCCAACGGGCCGTAGGTCATGGTCGCAATCAACGTCAGCATGACCATCACCAGCACCACCATCGGCTGGTTGACGGCACTCGGGTCAGCTTTCGCCGGGTAGCCCGCTGCCGAAATGGCGGCGCGCATGGCAGCTTCGTCGAAGCCCTTGATCTGCTGATCACCTACCGACACCTGCACGTCAGTGCCCGGCGCCGCCGCTTCAGAGGTGTACGGCAATCCCTGCTTCACCAGAAAGGTTTTAACCTTGTCGCACGGGCTATCGAAGCGCGCCTTACCCACAGGGTCAAACTGGAACGTGCAGGTCGAAGGGTCGGCCATCACCACAATCGGTGACTGGCGGCTTGCCGCATCAATTTGCGGATTGGCGTAGTGGCTGAGCGCTTTGAACAGCGGGAAGTACAGCACAGTTGCCAACAACAACCCCATCATCAAAATCGGCTTGCGCCCTACGCGGTCCGACAGCCAGCCAAAGAAGATGAAGAACGGCGCGCCGATCACCACACTGATAATCAGCAGCGTATTGGCCTGCGCCGGGTCCATCTTGAGCATCTGCGTGAGGAAGAACAGCACGTAGAACTGCGCCGTATAGAAGGTGACGGCCTGCCCGGCATTGATGCCGAACAACGCAATCAGCACGATCTTGAGGTTTTCCCACTTGCCGAAGGACTCGCGGATCGGTGATTTGCTGCTTTTACCTTCGGCCTTCATTTTCACGAACGCGGGCGACTCATGCATGCTCATGCGGATCCAGGTCGAAATGCACAGCAGCACGATCGACAGCAGGAATGGCAGGCGCCAGCCCCACACTTCAAACTCGTCGCCCGTCAGGTAGCGACAACCCAACACCACGACCAGCGACAGCAGCAGACCCAGGGTAGCGGTGGATTGAATCCAGCTGGTATTGAAGCCACGATTGCCGGGTGGTGCGTGCTCAGCCACATAGGTCGCAGCACCGCCGTATTCGCCACCGAGCGCCAGCCCTTGAAGCATGCGCAGCAGCACCAGCATGATCGGGGCCGCAATACCGATGCTGGCATAGGTGGGTAACAGGCCGACGGCAAAGGTAGAAAGGCCCATCAGAACGATGGTCATGAGAAAGGTATATTTTCGCCCGATCATGTCGCCCAAGCGGCCGAACACCAGTGCCCCGAACGGCCGCACCAAGAAACCGGCAGCAAAGGCCATCAGCGCAAAAATGAACGCAGTGGTGTCGTTCACCCCGGCAAAAAACTGCTTGCTGAGGACCGTCGCCAAGGCGCCATACAAGAAAAAGTCATACCACTCGAAAACCGTCCCGAGGGATGACGCAAAAATGATTTTTCGTTCTTCTCGGCCTGTCGGCGCTTTCGCGACGCTGGCCGTTTGTGCGATGGAGTCTGACATGTTCAATGTCCTCGGCCCTTGGGGCCACAGTGATTATTGTTGTTGTCCACTGTCGGTTCCGGATGACTGCGACCGAAACCACGATCGCCTTCAGGCGACCGGTGTTGCTACTGCGCGAGCGGTATCCAACGTTTTTTCCGCCAGATTGACGGGTGTTTCAAGAATCAATTGCGCAGCTTTTTCGCCAATCATCAGCGTAGGCGAACAGGTATTGCCCGACACGATATCGGGCATGATCGACGCATCGGCCACCCTTAATCCGACGACGCCGTGCACCCGCAATTGAGCATCCACCACGGCCTGCGGATCCTGCCCCATGCGGCAGGTGCCGACGGGATGGAAAATCGTCGTACCGATTCGGGCGGCCGCTTCATGCAACTGTTGCTCGGTTTGCAGTTCAGGGCCAGGCAGATATTCCTCGGGGCTGAAGCCTTGTAGAGCAGGGCTGGCGACGATGTTGCGCGTCAACCGGATGGCATCCGCCGCCACGTTTAAATCGTCGGGATGACTGAGGTAGTTGGGATCGATCAGCGGCGCATCGTCCGGGTCGGCAGAACGGATATCCACCCGGCCGCGGCTTTTCGGGCGCAGGTTGCACACTGACGCGGTAAAAGCCGGGAAGGTGTGCAACGGTTCGCCAAAGCGCTCCAGCGACAATGGCTGCACGTGGTACTGCAAATTCGCTGAAGGCTGTGCGGGGTCTGACTTCACAAACGCTCCCAACTGGCTAGGCGCCATGGCCAGCGGGCCGCTGCGATCGTAGGCGTACCGCAGCCCCATGCCCAGTTTGCCCCACAGGCTATTGGCCACCTGATTAAGGGTGCGCGCCTTGCTCAGTTTGAAGATCAGGCGCAGTTGCAGGTGATCTTGCAAGTTGCCACCGACACCGGGTAGCTCATGCTCGACCTTGATGCCCAGGCTTTCGAGCAACGGGCGCGGGCCAATCCCCGAGCGCTGCAAAATCCCCGGTGACCCTATCGCGCCAGCACACAGAATAATTTCACGCTGTGCTTTGAAGTCTTGTTCAGCGCCTTGCCAGCGAGCGCGCACATGGGTAGCACGGCCTTCGTCTAACAGCACTTTATTGACCTGAACGTCGGTCCGCACGGTCAGGTTCGGCCGTTTGAGGATCGGGCGCAAAAAAGCCTTAGATGCATTCCAGCGTACGCCTGCGCGCTGATTGACCTGAAAGTAGCCGCAGCCCTGATTGTCGCCGGTGTTGAAATCATCCACGGTCGGGATGCCGCTTTGGGCAGCAGCGTCGCGGAAAGCATCGAGGATGGGCCACGAATAACGCTGTTGTTCAACGCGCCATTCGCCGTCACTGCTGTGCATATCTGCGTTGCCGCCGTAGTGCTTTTCGCTGCGTTTGAACAGCGGCAGCACGTCTTTCCAGGCCCAGCCCGGGTTGCCCTGTTCGGCCCAACGGTCGTAATCACTCGCCTGCCCGCGCATGTAGATCATGCCGTTGATCGACGAACAACCGCCCAGTACCTTGCCCCGTGGATAACTAAGGCTGCGGCCTTGCAGCCCCGCCTGCACCTCGGTTTTAAAGCACCAGTCGGTGCGCGGGTTACCTATGCAATAGAGGTAGCCCACGGGAATATGAATCCACGGGTAGTTGTCGCGGCCACCGGCTTCGAGCAACAGCACTGAGTGAGCCGGGTTGGCCGACAACCGGTTGGCCAGCACAGAACCGGCAGGGCCTGCGCCCACGATGATGTAGTCATAGACCTGAGTCGCTGATGGCATGAAGCACCTCGCGCCTGTATTTATTTTTATTGTCCTGCCCCATCGTATTGATTAATTTCGAGATGAAAACGCGCGATTTCGCCCATGGCCTGTGCGTTTTTGCACAACACCTCTGACAGCTGCGCCCGAGGACACTCATGTTCGACTGGAATGACTTGCGGTATTTTCTGGAGTTGCAGCGCAGCGGCCGCTTATTGACCGCCGCCAAACGCCTCAACACAACCCACAGCACGGTGGCGCGGCACATTGAGACCATCGAACAGCATCTTGGGACGGCGCTGTTCGTGCAGCACGCGCAAGGGTACGAACTGACCCCGGCCGGGCAAGCGCTGCTCAAACACGCCGAAGCGATGGAAAACGTCGCACTCCTGGCTCAAGAAGAAATCACCCAGGCCATGGCGCCGCTGGGCAAGATCCGTCTGGGCGTCACCGAAGGCATCGGCATCATGTTTATCACAGCGCGTCTACGTGGCCTGTTTGAGCGCTATCCGGGTCTGGAGGTGGAACTGGTGGCGGTGCCGCGCTTTGTCAGCATTCTTAACCGTGAGGCCGAAATCAGCATCCATCTGGAACGGCCTAACGCCGACCTGTTGATTACCCGCAAACTCACGGATTACACCCTCGGACTTTATGCCAGCCCCCTGTATCTGGAGAGGGCACCCGCGCTAAAGGATCGCGATGACCTGACCCATCACTATTGGATTGGTTATGTCGACGACCTGTTGTTCAGCCAGGAACTGCTGTTTCTCAATACGTTCTGCCGCACCCCGACCGTGACGTTTCGCAGTACCAGCGTGATCGCTCAGCAACAGGCGGCCCGTGCGGGGTTGGGCATTGCCGTACTGCCCAACTACATGGCCCGCCACGACCCTGACCTGGTGCGGGTCTTGCCACAGGAGTCGGTACAACGCAGCTACTGGATCAGCACCCGTCGCGAGTTGCACAAATCTGTGCGGTTGCGCGTGGTGTGGGATTTTTTACTGGAGTTATGCACAGCCGAACAGCACACCCTGCTGGCGCCCTGATCGGGACGACGCCGTGTTGGGGCTGTGGATATCTTCCAAAAACGCGAAACAGCCCACAGCTCGGGGTTAAATCCGGCAGAGACCAGCACCCTGTTCTAGAGTCACGCCCTTAAACAGGGACTTCGCGATAGAAGCCTGCGCTCTAATAACGATAAGAAGTGAGCTTTTATGAACAGGGACGTTCGTCGTGGCAGCGCCGCGCCTATGCTATGTGCCAGCCTGCTGGTGATTCTTTCTACCCCGGCCCGGGGGATGTACCAGGAACAGGGCACACTGGGCGATGCGGCGAGCTGGCGCTCTGCCGAGTACTTGCAAGACTGGGGGCTTAAGCGACTTTCGGCCGATGCGGCGTACGCGGCGGGTGTTACCGGGGCAGGGGTCAAAATCGGCGTCATGGACTCGGGATTTGATCCGGGGCATCCCGAAGCTACCCGCTTCCATCCCGTGATAGCCAGTGGTCAGTCAGCAGACGGCACGCCGTTTGCTGTCAGCGGTGTGCTCAACCCGCGTAACGATTCCCACGGCACCCACGTCACCGGCACCATCGCTGCTGCTCGGGACGGTGTCGGCATGCACGGTGTGGCCTTCAATGCCGATCTGTATGTGGCCAATACCAATCAGAACGACAGTTTTCTATTCGGCCCCCACCCGGATGCGCTGTATTTCAAGGCCGCCTATAACGCGTTGGCGGACGCAGGCGTGCGGGCGATCAACAACAGTTGGGGCAGCCAGCCCAAAGATGTGAACTATCAAACCCTCGATGGCCTGCATGCAGCTTATGCACAGCACTACAACCAGAGCACCTGGCTGGATGCCGCTGCAGATGTGTCGCGTCGGGGAGTGATTAATGTATTCAGCGCCGGTAACAGCGGGGTGGCCAACGCCAGCGTGCGGTCGGCGTTGCCGTACTTTCAACCCGATCTTGAAGGACATTGGCTGGCAGTCTCCGGGCTGGATAAAAATAACCAGCAAAAGTACAACCAGTGCGGCATCGCCAAGTATTGGTGTATCGCCACCCCCGGCGCATTGATCAACAGCACCATCCCGGGGGATGGCTACGGGGTGAAATCCGGGACGTCAATGTCGGCACCGCACGCCACGGGCGCTCTGGCGCTGGTGATGGAGCGCTATCCGTACCTGAACAACAGACAAGCCCTCGACGTCTTGCTGACGACCTCCACCCAACTGGACGGCTCGCTCACTCAGACGCCGAATGAGCGGGTAGGTTGGGGCGTGCCGGATCTGGACCGGGCCATGAAAGGGCCGGGGCAGTTGCTCGGGACGTTTGATGTGCAATTGGCCAACGGCCAACACGACGTGTGGAGCAATAACCTGACTGATACCGCGCTCGCCTACCGTCAGCAAGAAGACGCGGCCGAGCATCAAGCGTGGCAACAAACCCTGATCGACAAGGGCTGGACCCAAGGCCTTGCGAGCAGCGCCAGCCAGCAAGATCAAACCGATTACGCGATAAGCACAGCCCGCGATGCCGCCGCCGCACAACGCGAATACCAAGGCAGCCTGATCAAGTCCGGGGCGGGCAGCCTCACGCTGACCGGCGCCAATACGTACCGTGGCGCCACCACCGTCAATGACGGCCGACTCAACGTTAATGGCTCAATCACATCGCCTGTGACCATCAACGGCAGCGGCTCGTTGGGTGGATCGGGCAGCGTTGGCAGTTTAATCGCCAACACGGGCGCGACTGTGGCCCCGGGCAACTCGATTGGCGCGCTCAGCGTCGCGGGTGACGTGACCTTTAAGTCCGGCTCGACGTACGCCGTTGAGTTATCCCCAACCCAAAGCGACCGCCTTGTTGCGGGCGGTAAAGCCACACTGGAGGGTGGCACTGTGACACTGGCGCTGGAAAACACCCCAGGCCTGCTCACCCAGCCGCAAGCACGCAGCCTGTTGGGCCGCCCGTATCAAATCCTGCAAGCCGCGGGCGGTATTGAAGGGCAGTTCGCCAGTGTCATGCCCAACTTCCTGTTTATCGGGGCGAACCTCAACTACTCGGCCACCGCCGTGCAGATGGACATTGAGCGCAATGCGACCTCGTTTGCCGCAGTTGGCGCTACACCGAACCAGCGCGCTGTGGCCGCCGCCAGTGAACAACTGGGCGCCGGCAATGCGGTGTATGAAAGCGTCTTAAGCGCACCGTTGATCGCGGTGGCTCAAAGCGCGTTTCAGCAGTTGTCAGGGGAAATCCATCCGGCATTGGGCACGACGCTGATCAACGACAGCCGCCATTTGCGGGAGGCAGTGGGTGAACGCCTCAACCCGGCAGACGCCTACAACGCGTCGCACGCCGCGCCTGAGGTGTGGTTTAAAGCGCTGGGTGCGTGGGGCAAGACCGATTCACGTCATGACACGGCGGATTACACCACCTCACTAGGTGGGGCAGTGGCAGGCGTGGACGGCGCATTAAATGACGAAACCCGGCTCGGCCTGCTGGGCGGTTACAGCGACAGCTCGCTGAACATGGGCGCAGGCACGCACTCGCGAGCGACGGTGGACAGCTATCACATTGGCGCCTACATCGGGCATGCTCTGGGCGACGTACGCCTGAGCGGCGGCGCAACGTACAGCTGGCACCGTGCCGATGTAAAACGCGATGTGCAGTACAACAACAGCACCGCCAAACAAAAAACCAAACGTGACGCGCAAACCGTGCAGGTGTTTACCGAAGCGGCCTATCGCGTGGACTTGCCTGCGGTGGGATTAGAACCGTTCGCCAATCTGGCGTACATCCACCTGAACAGTGAGGGGTTCACCGAAAAAGGGGATGCCACCGCACTCAAAGGCAGCCGCGATCAACGCGACGCCGTCCTTAGCACGTTAGGTCTGCGGGCATTGAAAACGGTGCATATCGCGCAGCAGCCGCTGGATCTGGCGGGCAGCTTGGGCTGGCAGCACAACCTCAGCGCAGTCGATTCCGACACCCATTTGCGCTTCGCCTCGGGCGGGCCGCGCTTCACCGTTGAAAGTTCGCCGCTGGTACGGGACGCCGCACTCATCGGCGCGCACGCCAGCCTCGCGATCAACCGCGACCTGCGCATCAACCTGGATTACAGCGGCCAATTGGCGAATCGGGAAAAGACCCACGGCGTGGGCCTGAGCCTGAATTGGCAGTTCTGATTTCACCCCTTTCGTCACCACCCTTTGCCTAGAGGCACAGGGCTCATCTGCACTTCACCAAGGAAGGTCATTAAATGGACGTAACACGTGGGCAGCTTTTGCCTGTAGTAAAAGTCAGTACGCTGCCGTTTAAAAAACGGGCCATGTCATTGGCATTGGGCATGGCGTATGTGGGCATGATCGGGCAGGTGCAGGCTGCCCCTTATGTGGAGGCCGGGCGGGCAGGGCAGCCCGATAGCTGGCGCAGCCCGGAATTCAAGGCGGACTGGGGCTTGGGCGCGATCAATGCGCAGGATGCCTACGCAGGGGGCTACAGCGGCAAGGGCGTCAAACTCGGGATTTTCGATCAGCCGGTCTACGCACAGCATCCCGAGTTCAACAGCCCGAACAAAGTCATCACCCTGACGACCACCGGTATTCGCGAATACACCGACCCCTACATTCCAGTCAAAGCCGGTGACGCGTTCATTTACGACGGCAGCCCTTCTGCCGGATCGGATGGCAAATTGGGCTCCCACGGCACCCACGTCGGCGGTATTGCGGGGGGTAACCGCGATGGCGGCCCGATGCATGGCGTAGCCTATGACGCGCAAATCATCATGGCCGACAACGGCGACCCCGGCCCGGAAGACGGGATTATTCGCGGTAACGACGGCGCCGTTTACAAAGCCGGTTGGGATGCGCTGGCCGCCAGCGGGGCGCGGATCATCAACAACAGTTGGGGCATTGGCATCACCGATACGTTTCGTCTGGGCGGGCGCGATCCGGCCTATCCACACTTCACCGTGGCCGACGCGCAGAAGCAGTTCGATCAGATCGTGCCGCTGCTGGACACCAAGGCAGGTGGCGCTTACAGCGGTGCCATCGAATCGGCGCGCAGTGGCATCGTGACCATTTTCGCCGCCGGTAATGACTACAACCTCAATAACCCGGACGCCATTGCCGGGCTGGCGCATTTCGTCCCGGACATCGCACCTAACTGGATCACAGTGGCCAGCTTGCAGAAAAACCCGGACACCGCCAGCGCCATCCCTTACACCCTAAGTACGTTCTCATCGCGCTGCGGGTATGCGGCAAGTTTCTGCGTGTCCGCACCGGGCACCGGGATCTACAGCGCCGTGATTGGCGGCACAACCCTGGACAACATGACGGTCGGTTACGGCAATAAAAGCGGAACCTCAATGGCGGCGCCTCATGTAGCAGGCAGCGCAGCGGTATTAATGGAGCGCTTCCCCTACATGACCGGTGCGCAAGTGGCAGGCGTGCTCAAATCCACTGCAACCGACCTGGGCGCGGCGGGTGTGGACGAGCTGTACGGCTGGGGCATGATCAACCTGCACAAAGCCATCAATGGGCCCGGCATGTTCATCGCCGATGCCGATATCCCACAAACGTTGCGGGTAGAGGGGTCGTACGGCGACGGCCAGTTTGTGGCAGACCTGCCGGGTGTGGGCGCGCTGATTGATGCCGGAAAACCCACAGAGCGACGCTGCACCGATGTCAGCTGCGGCCTGGATGTCTGGCGTAACGATATTGGCGGCCATGGCGGGCTGACCAAGCAAGGCATCGGTACATTGGTGCTGGCTGGCGCCAATACCTACAGTGGGCCGACGGCAATCAATCAGGGCTTGCTGGCGGTGAACGGTTCGCTCAGCTCCGCCGTGACGGTCAACCAAAACGGCGTACTGGGTGGCAGTGGCCAGGTTGGCGCGCTTACTGCCAACGCGGGCGGTACTGTCGCGCCGGGCAATTCTATCGGCACGCTCAACGTGGCGGGTAACGTAACCTTCGAGCCCGGCTCAACCTACGCCGTCGAGTTATCCCCAACCCAAAGCGACCGACTCGTGGCGGGCGGTAAAGCCACATTGAATGGCGGCACAGTGACCCTGGCACTGGAAAACAATCCTGCGCTTTTGAGTCGCCAGGAAGCCGGCAGCCTGTTGGGTCAGCAGTTCGACATTCTGCAGGCCGCGGGTGGGGTAGAGGGGCAGTTCGCAAGCGTCTTGCCGAACTACCTCTTCATCGGCGGGCAACTGGATTATTCAGCCACTGCAGTGCAACTGGGCATCGAGCGCACTGCCGCGTCGTTCGCCAGTGTCGCACTCACACCTAACCAACGTGCAGTGGCTGGCGCAGCGGAAGGACTGAACGCTGGCAATGCGGTGTATGAAGGGATTTTGCTGTCCCCATCTGTCACCAGCGCACGTCAGGCATATCAGCAATTAAGTGGTGAGATACACCCGGCCATTGCTACACAACTGATCAATGACAGTCGTCACTTACGGGATGCCGTGGGTGATCGGTTGCGCCAGCATGATCTCTACACAGCCAGTGCGCAGGCATCCGGGCAAAACAGTGTATGGGTCAAGGCGCTCGGCGCGTGGGGTAAAACTGACGCGGGTTCATCCAACGCGCAATACACCACCTCATTGGGCGGCATGTTAATCGGGGCGGATGGGCTGATTAGCGAAGCCACACGCCTGGGCGTGTTCACCGGCTATAGCCACAGCGGCCTGAACATGGGAGAGGGAACGCACGCCAACGCGTCGACCGACAGCTACCACCTTGGCGCCTACGTGGGGCATGAAATCGATGCCCTGCGCCTGAGTGCGGGCGGATCCTATAGCTGGAACCGCATCGACGTGAAACGTGATGTGCAATTTGCAGACATCGATACCAAACAAAAAACCAAACGCGATGCGGAAACGGCGCAAGTATTCACCGAAGCGGCTTACCGCATTGAACTGCCAGCGTTGGCGCTCGAACCCTTCGCCAACCTGGCGTATGTACACGTGCGCAGTGACAGCTTCCATGAAAAGGGTGGAGCCGCTGCCCTTAAGGGAAGCCGAGATAATCGCGAAGCCGTGTTGTCGACGCTGGGCATGCGAGCTGCAAAAACCTTCATCCTCAATAGCGATCAGCACATGGAGGTAGCCGGCAGTTTGGGGTGGCAGCACAACCTCAACGCCGTGGGCTCGGATCAGGATCTGAGCTTCGTGGCAGGCAGCACACCGTTCAGCGTGCACAGTGTTTCACTGGCCCGCGATGCCGCAGTAATCGGTGCTCAAGTAGGCGTGGCGTTGGGTAAAAGCACACGTCTGGAGCTGGACTACAACGGGCAATTGAGCAACAAGGACAAAACGCACGGGGTAGGGCTGAACCTGAGCTGGCAATTCTGATAAACAACTTTTCACACGCATAAAAAAGGCCAACGCAAGCGTTGGCCTTTTTTTCCTGCATTACAGCCGCATTGTAGGCTCTCAAAAAAGATGGTTCCAGGGGCTCAGCAAAAGCTGCCGCGAGATCATTTTTTTTTGTGATTCCACCGATCAGGTTTCACAGAAAAAATGAGAATGGCCTAACCGATTCACACAATAGTTAGTTGGCTCCGCCGGCCTCACATCCTCACGTCAATCCAAGTGACATCATCGCTCACAACAGCAATGTCACCAGCTGGCTCATTGATCGCAGCAGCTTGTTGCGATTCAGTGAGTTCAGCCCAGAACCCATCAGTGGCAAAGACAAAACGAGTTCCAGCTGGTGACAACTGGCGTACAAAGTCTGGATCCGGGGCGCGGGTTGCCCTGAGGCTGCGGGTCACCAGGTTGCGTGTAGGATCAAGCGCCAATTCGCGGTGCGATCGGTCCCGCTTCCAGTTTGCTTTGCAGTGTGGAGGAGTAAACCATTCAATTTTGCCATCGCTTCCGGCCATCCCACAGGCGCAATCACCTTCATAAGCGACGGTGAGTTGCCCCTGCGATGCGACACCAATCAGGTAGCTGGTGGTTCCAGTCTGGTTGGTGAACAACTGCCGGTGCATATCCACCAGGATACCGTTGAGCAATTGTTCAACCAGATCTTGGCTGGAGTCATCTACGCCCTGGGCAATATGGCTCTGATAGGCCCTGATCACACCCTGCGCCAAGCCTTGAGCAAGTTGGCCGCTGCCCGGCTTCGAGGTTCCATCCATAATGACAAAAAAACCTCGTGTTCCATCGATCTCGGCAACTGCGAAATCGTGGTTCACTGCTCGCTCATACCCTTTTATGGTCCTCGTTTGATATCTCATGCGAGCGCGCTCAGATCTTTCATACGTTGATGAATGAGCTTTTCACGCCCAGGGTTAGCCCGAACAGAGCCTGAGCTCTCAATCGCATAATCAATACCGCTAAGTTTTGCCAGAGCGCCGATACCCGCGGCAATGTATTGCCTGAGTTCTTCGCTGGCTTCACTGACTTCTGCCAAAAGTTCTGGGCGTCCGTCAAGCAGGATGATGATGTCCTCACTTTGTGGTACGGGTCGCCTTCTCCTCGGCCACTGAAGGCTTCGAGCTTCGTCGCCAAGAAGAACGCTGGCTTGAAGATTCGGATTGCCCGACCGTTAGGAAGCTCGAATGGTACAGCCTGAGCCAGCCCTTCCACATACCAGCGGTTTGCGTAGCCGAGAATCGATGCGTCGCTTGGCATTACATCGACGATGACATCGTTGAACCTGAACCGGCAGTTCACGTCATCTTCACCAGTAATCTTGAAGCCCTTCGCTGCAAGGCGCACTGTGAGCTTTTCCCAGGCAGAAATGCCTGCGAGCTCAATAACCAGGTCGACATCGTCGGTGAATCGGATGTCGTCCAGCACTGCGCTATCGGTGACCAACATAGCGGTCGTACATCCACCGACAAAGGCGCACTCAGCCAGAAACTCGTCGCCCAAACCATCAGCCACAAACGAGATAAGCTCGTAGTTGTGGTCCGCATTCGATGCCATATTACTTCAGCTCCATTCCTGCCTTCAGTATGTTGACAGCCACGCCACACTCCCTCGGGCCACCAACGCGGATCGCGTCTACAAGCGCTAGGTAATGATAAAGGGTCCTATCTTTTTTTACTGCCTCTGGCACCGTCTTGTAGAGGGGCTCAATCGACTGGCCCCGCTCGCTGCCCAGCGGGTCGGGCCAGACGGGTATCAGTCCGCCTGCACTTTTTAGGCTTTTCGAAAGGGCTGGCGCAGCAAAGCCAGTAGGGATGCCGCGAACAATCGCACCTGGCTTCACTGGGAAAAAGTACTTCAGCGCATGTTCGGTAATCTTGAGCAGCTCGCGGCGATTAACCTTTGGAAGACCGGTTTCGTAATCGCTGGTAAGAAGGCCGGCATTACGGCAACGCACCATGGCGTTGGAGACTTCACTTTTACTGAGGCCAAGCGATGCGGAGAGCGCCCGCAAGGAGTAATTTTCGTTCCAGCTCGTTACCGGCGTCGACGGCACCACATCCGACCAGCCTTCCCATCGATCTGAGTCGCCCATTGGCGCATCGAGTTCTTGCGGTCGAAATACCGTGTCTTCGTCACTGGTGGGTAGCGCGGACAACGCCCGACCGACAGGATCGCCGACAACGATTAACCCACGCATCTCTAGCTTCAGCATGTTCTTCACCTCCTCAGAGGTGGATTCAGATTCCATACGCCCAAATAGGTTTTCCTCTTGAGCGTGAAGGCTGGTCATTTTGAAAAGCAGCAAAATGTCTTGACTCTTCATGATAGTATTTTCTCAGAATGTCCACGATCCATAAATCGTGGACATTATCATGTCGATGCAAACCAGATAGTCAAGCAAAATATTTGTCCAACCCTTAAATCAGCAGCGGTTAGCAGGCAAAGGCGTACGCAACTGGACACCAGTCGTAAATCGCGCCCCCTCTTATCTGAAAAAATAAAAATTCGTTGACTAATACTATAAACCTAAAAAATAAACGTCCACACTCCATGAAACGTGGACGTTTAGTTTTTTGTAATTTCATCATAGTCAAGAAAAATGGTGGATTGATGCAGGGAAGGGGACAGAAGAGCTTGCAAGGTGTTTAGAGAATCCGGGACGATTCAGTCTCTGCCAACTGCAGAATTTAAATTTTAGGCTCTAAGGATTGTCATGCGCCCTCATTCACTAAGCACTGCACTCATTACTGAAAATGCATTTCAACTCGTTGCTTGGAGCGCTGGAGCCAAGGAAGCTCAGGGCCACTTTGTCGATAGCGATGACCCCGGTGCATGGGGAGCCACAAAACCGAACTACGTCTACAATTTGCAAACTACAATCAGCGAGCTTTTGGTGGTAACGGCTACAAAGATAAGAATTCTCCAGGATTCGCTGGGCCAGCTAATTTTTGATCCAGGGGAGATGGCAAAGATTGATGCTGAGGTCTCGGAACGGCACCCATCGGCGCATCTTACGAGCAGTAAGGCCAACCTCTCGATTCGGGAAACGTGCAACAAAATTATCCACGCGACATCAGTGGCATTCGTAATGCGAAACGCAGATGGAAAGTTGGAAGAGTTTTCATATTGGTCAGAGGACCTAGCAGGTTTTTGGTTTAGTGGTGAAGTTCGACTTAAAGGTGAAAACAAAGGTAAGAAGTGGGAAGTTTTACTTAACCCTGCCAAATTTGGTGTTTGTATTGTCGACTACATCAATGAATTGGAATCGGATCACGGAATTCATAGGGCGTGGGAATAAAAACCAACAGTTCGTTCCAACCGACAGTATTGGCCAGGCTCCAACCTGAATACCTAAAAAGAACTCCTATTCATCGCCGAGTTAACCGAGCTACCTTGGGAACTGGAGCCTGCTGTCGAGCCGCAGAGCCCAAACTCTTACGTTAAAGCTGACGGAAGGTAATTACAAACTGCGAGATTGAACCACTCGTCTCGCTTTACAAACCTAATTGTATTGGCGCTGACGCCGAATTGACCCAGTGGCCGATACCATACTGACCCAACACCAATCGACCAAAGTCCAGCACAGGTAATGGCTTACAAGGTAAGAGCATGGGTTAGTGGAATTTCGGTAACAGGGTCAATCCTGCGCTGACGATAACACACCGATAACCCTAAGGGTCCGCCCAAGGGGTTCATAAGGTCTGCCTGTAACCCATTCAGCCCATGCACCGTTTGGTACGACATGTAGTGGTCTAATGAAACCGGACACCCATTTAGGCGAGAATGCTCGCCAGATCGAGGTGTCAGATGACCAAACAACGCCGTTCCTTTTCTGCTGAATTCAAACGCGAGGCTTCCGACCTCGTGCTC